>CATJIW010000023.1 GCA_949740745.1 uncultured Lachnospiraceae bacterium
CTTGTTGTTTTCCATGATTTTCTCTGACATTCGTATTTCTCCTTTCACTTGTGCTTCGTCCTCCTCTGCCATTTTAAGGCTAATACTATGTGTATTCGGCTCCTGCCGGTTTTATACATAATTTTTTAAATTTTTCTTCATTTACTTTTATTTCGGTATATACTACAATATATAAGCATAACACATTTTGGAAAATTTAAGGAGAACTTTATGCGTTCCGTTGATATTATTGTTCCCTGCTACAACGAGGAAGAGGTCCTGGATACCTTTTATCAGGTTACCGAATCGGTGGTTTCCTCCATGGCAGGTTATCGGTTTACCTATATTTTCGTCGACGACGGCAGCCGCGATTCCACCCTGCAAAGGCTCCTGGCCCTGGCCGGGGCTCATGAAAATGTCCGTTACCTCTCTTTCTCCAGAAACTTCGGCAAGGAGGCCGCCATGTTCGCAGGGCTTTCTCATTCCTCTGCGGATCTGGTGATCGTTATGGACGCGGACCTGCAGCATCCTCCGGCCATGATCCCGGAAATGATGAAAGGAATTGAAGAGGGATATGACTGCGCCGCCGCCAGACGGACTACCCGCGCAGGAGAACGCCGGATCCGCAGTGCGCTTTCCAACCTGTTTTACCACATAAGCAACCGGATGTCCGACGTAAAAATGCCTCAGGACGCCGTGGATTTCCGCATCATGACCAGACAGATGGTGAATTCCATTCTGGAGCTTTCCGAAGTGGAGCGCTTCTCCAAAGGGATCTTTGCCTGGGTCGGCTATGAAACCAAATGGTTCCCTTATGAAAATGTGGAGCGTACCCTCGGCACAACCAAATGGAGCCTTAAGGGGCTGTTTCAATATGCCATTGACGGCATCACCTCCTTTTCCATTTCGCCGCTCCGTCTGGTTTCCGGCGCAGGGTTCCTGATCTCCCTCGTCGCCTTTGTCTACATCATCGTGACTCTGATCCAGACCCTGATCTTCGGAATCGATGTGCCGGGCTATGTAACGACCCTGTGTGCAGTCCTGTTCCTGGGCGGCATCATCGAGCTTTCCATCGGGATCCTCGGCGAATACATTGCCCATATTTACATGGAGGCCAAGGACCGCCCCATCTATATCATAAAAACCTCCAATCTGCCGGACGGCCCCCGTAAAACAGACGGTCCGCCTGATTGGGACAGGCCCCGCCAGGCGAAACGGCAGAGCAAATTACCTTCTGACAACGACAGGAAAGGCAGTTTTTGACATGACAACAAAAAAATTCGGACAAAAAACATCCCTGCTGGAGAAGACTCCCTTTCTTCTCTCCTTTTTTATACCGGTCGTCATCATGATCGGGATTTTTATCCAGAGGAAAATCTTCCCCTTCGGAGACAACAGCTTCCTGCGGACGGACATGTACCATCAATATGCCCCCTTTATGAATGAATTTATGGAAAAGCTGAAGCACGGGGGCAGCCTCGCCTATTCCTGGAACATCGGCATGGGGTCCAATTTCACGGCCCTTTACGCCTATTATCTGGCCAGTCCCGCAAACTGGCTGGCCTTCCTCGTTCCCCAAAGCCTGGTCATTGAATTCATGACCTACATGATCGTCTTAAAGATCGGCCTTGCCGGGCTCTCCTTCTGCTTCTATCTGAGCCGGCATTTTAAAACAAAGGATCCGGGGATTTCCTTTTTCGCCATTTTTTATGCGCTGTCCGGCTACATGGCGGCCTACAGCTGGAACATTATGTGGCTGGACTGCCTGATTTTGGCCCCCCTGGTGCTCCTTGGACTGGAGCGTCTGGTAAAAGAGGACAAATGCCTCCTCTACTGCCTGACCCTGGCTCTTTCTATTTTAAGCAACTATTATATTTCCATCATGATGTGTATTTTCATGGTGCTGTATTTTATCCTGCTTCTCGTTATAGAATCTGACCGCCGCCGGTTCCTGAAACGATGCTTTCATTTCGGGATCTATTCTCTCCTGGCCGGCGGGCTGGCCGCCTGCCTGCTGATCCCGGTCCTTCTCGCCCTGCGGCTGACTGCTTCCGGGGATATCAGCATTCCGAAGACCTTAAGCTCCTATTTTTCCTGTTTCGAAATGCTGGCCCGCCATTTTGTCAACGTGGAGGTGGAGATCGGCCTGGACCATCACCCCAATATCTACTGCGGAGTGGGCGTACTGCTGCTGTTCCCTCTCTATATGATGAACCGGCGTATCTCCGGGAAGGAAAAAATCGCCAAAGGAGTCCTGCTTTTTGTCATGCTGATCGGGTTCTCCCTGAATATTCCCAATTTCGTCTGGCACGGCTTCCACTTTCCCAACAGCCTTCCGGCCCGCCAGTCCTTCCTGTATATGATCCTGCTCCTTACCATGTGCTGCGAGGCTTACCGGCATCTGCGCGCAAATGCCGCTTCCCAGATCTCCAAAAGCTTCTGGGGTGTCCTGGTCTTCATTTTTCTCTGTGAAGCCGTCATTACGGAAGAAACCTTTGACTTTAAGATTTATTATGTCACCCTCCTGTTCGTGGGTCTTTATGCCCTGCTTCTTTACTTCCACAGGAAACGAAAGGCGTACGCCCCCGCCCTGGCGATTCTTGCGGTGACCCTGATTGCCATAGAGGCCAGCATGAACACGGCCGTCACCAGCGTTACCACCGTAAGCCGCAGCTCCTACCTGGAAAACCAGGACTCCTTCCGGACACTGGCCGCCAGGATCGAGGCAGAAGACACCGCCTTATTCCGTATGGAAAAGGAACCCAGGAAAACAAAAAACGATGCGGCTCTGGCAGATTATCACTCCGCTTCCCTGTTTTCTTCCACGGCCAATTCTCATTTAAGTGACCTGTACAAGGCGCTTGGCCTGGAGGGAAACACCAACTCTTACAATTTTGCCGGCGCAACGCCTCTCACGGCCTCCCTGCTGGGCGTAAAATACACCATGTCCGTCAATGAGCTGGACAGCGAACTTTATTCCCCGCTCTACACCGACGGCAGCGTGACTCTTTACGAAAACAGGTTCCACCTTCCGATCGGCTTTATGCTGCCGCCAGACATAGAGGCTTACTGGAACTACCAGAACTCCGATCCGGCTGCCGCCCAAAACTCCTTTGCCCATGCTGCGGCCGGCTGCGGCGACATCCTGATCCCCGTCTCCGGCGGCTCCTCTTCCATCGGAGAATACACGCTGACCGTCCCGGAAACCGGTTTTTATTACATTGACGTGACCAATTCCTCCGTTAAAGAGGTAACCTTCTCAAACGGCTCCTCAACCAGGGATTTCTCCAATGTAAACCGGGGCTTTCTCCTGGATCTTGGGAAACTGGAGGCGGGAGCTTACGTCTCTCTGACAACGAAACAGGACGACCAGAATTTTACCGCCCAGGCATACCGGCTTGACCTGGCAGAGCTTCAGGTTCTGACAGATGCCCTGAATACACAGCCCCTGACCGTTGACCATTATACGGATACCTCCGTCACCGGACGGGTCACGGCTTCCATCGGCGGGCTCCTTTACACCTCCATTCCCTATGAAGAGGGATGGACGCTCAAGGTAGATAACGTAGAAACGGAACCGGTTCTCTTTGCAGACACCATGCTGGCCGTGCCCCTCAGCCCCGGAGCCCATTCGATTGAGCTTTCCTACCGGCCGGAAGGGCTGACTGCGGGCCTTTTGGTCTCCGCCGTCTCCGCCGTCCTCCTTGCGCTCCTGGTTTTTGCTTCCCGCCTCTCGGACAGGCGGCCAAAAATCTCCGCACCGGAGGCGCTCCCTTCTGATGAGGGAGACGAAGCGCCGGCTGCTCCGGCAGAGCCTGCGGGCATGACAACAGGAGAAAATGAAACCATAGACAACAGCCATGAACAAACTCCGGAAAGAGAGGATTGATAATATGAAATTATGGGGAGGACGCTTCACCAAAGAAGAAAATGCCCTGGTCAACCAGTTTAACGCTTCCATTTCCTTTGATCAGCGTTTTTACAGACAGGATATCCGCGGCAGCATTGCCCATGTGTCCATGCTGGCAAAACAGGGGATCTTGACTGACGGGGAAAAGGAACAGATCATTTCCGGTCTGGAAGGCATCCTTTCAGACGTGGAAAACGGTGCGCTGCCGATTGATCCGGACGCAGAAGATATTCACAGCTTCGTAGAAGCCGCCCTGATCTCGCGCATAGGCGGCGCAGGCAAAAAGCTCCATACCGGCCGCAGCCGCAACGACCAGGTCGCCCTGGACATGAAGCTCTATATCCGGGACGAAATCGACGCCCTGGACACCCTGCTCAAAGAGCTTCTGCAGACGCTCTTAACCCTTATCGAAGACAACCTCGAAACCTACATGCCCGGCTTTACCCATCTTCAGAAAGCCCAGCCGGTGACGGCCGCCCACCATCTAGGCGCTTATTTTGAAATGTTCCTCCGAGACAGAAGCCGTCTTTCCGATATTCGGAAACGGATGAATACCTGCCCTCTCGGAGCCGGCGCCCTGGCCGGGACCACCTACCCTCTGGACCGGGAATACACGGCCTCTCTTCTGGAATTTGACTGTGCCACCAGAAACAGCATGGATTCTGTATCCGACCGGGATTACCTGATCGAGCTCTGCAGCGCCATGGCCACCATCATGATGCACTTAAGCCGTTTTTCCGAAGAGATCATTCTCTGGAACTCCAACGAATATCAGTTTGTAGAGCTGGACGACGCCTACAGTACCGGAAGCAGCATTATGCCCCAGAAGAAAAACCCGGATATCGCAGAGCTGGTAAGAGGGAAGACAGGCCGGGTCTATGGCGCCCTGATTTCCATCTTGACGACGATGAAGGGAATTCCCCTGGCCTATAACAAGGACATGCAGGAGGATAAGGAGCTGATATTTGACGCCATTGATACTGCCAAAGGCTCCCTTGCCCTGTTCACCGGCATGCTGGCCACCATGAAATTCAACAGAGGGATCATGAAAAAAAGCGCCATGAACGGGTTTACCAACGCCACCGATGCGGCGGATTACCTGGTAAACCACGGAGTCCCCTTCCGGGATGCCCACGGAATCGTGGGACGGCTGGTGCTTTACTGTCTGGATAAGGGGATCTCTCTGGACGACCTGAGTCTGGAAGAATACAGGGCCGTCAGTCCTGTGTTTGAAAACGACATTTACGAAGCCATCAGCTTAAAGACCTGCGTAGAGAAACGCATCACCCTGGGAGCCCCCGGCCCCTCCGTGATGAAAAAGGTGATTGAAGAATATCGAAGGCTGTTAAAAGCATAAACGGCAAAGGCAGCCGGCGGCAGGGATCTCCCTGCCGCCTCCTGTCCCGGCAGTCTTACAGCCCCGCCAGTTCTTTATACTGCTCCCTGAGACAGCCGTACAGGTTTTTATAAATTTTATGATACGCATTATACTTTTCCGTATGTTCCAAAACCGCATCACAGGACCTGTCCGTATGGATCATCCGGTCGCAGGCTGCCTCCACGCTCTCATAAATCCCTGCGCCCACGCCCGCCAGGATCGCTGCGCCAAGGGCAGGGCCCTCCTTCGCAGCCACGGTCTTTACGGTACAGCCGTACATATCCGCCAGCATCTGACGCCACACGGCGCTTCTTCCGCCGCCTCCGCAGGCCATCATGTCCGCAACCTCCACTCCCATTTCTTTCAGGATGTCATTGCAGTCCTTCATAGAATAAGACACCCCTTCCATGACAGCCCGGAGCATATCCTTCCTGGTATGGATCGCCGACAGCCCGAAGAACACGCCCCGGCAGTCCGGATCCAGATGGGGCGTCCGCTCCCCCATCAGGTACGGAAGGTAAATCAGGCGGTTTGCCCCAAGAGGCACACTCTCCACGTCCCGGTTTATGTAGTCATAAGCGTCGCAGCCCTCTTTCTGCGCCTGCTCCAGGTAGTCCTGGCAGAAATTATTGCGGAACCACTGAAGAGAGAGCCCCGCTCCCTGCGTCACCCCCATCACATGCCAGCATCCGGGAACGGCACAGCAGAAGGTATGGACCCGCCCTTTGGGATCAATGGTCACGTTTTTGCTGTGTGCGAAGACAACCCCGCTGGTCCCGATGGTAGTAAACGCCTTTCCGTCCCGGACAACCCCCGTTCCCACAGCAGCCGCCGCATTATCCCCGGCTCCGCCGACCACCGCCGTTTTTTCAGAAAGTCCCGTAAGCGCTGCGATCTCCGGGAGAATGGTCCCCGTCACCGCCGGAGACTCATAAACCTTTGCCAGC
>CATJIW010000024.1 GCA_949740745.1 uncultured Lachnospiraceae bacterium
ATAGAGAAAAGGGCGGAAATTGTTTTTCTGTATGAGACCGGCAACTGGAACGATTATACGGTTAAGGTCCATGCGCTGAAAAGCACGTCGCTGACCATCGGGGCAGAGCCGCTTGCGGATCAGGCAAGGCTTCTGGAGCAGGCCGGAAAACAGGGGAATACAGAATATATCCGGCACGGGCACCCGGTTTTGCTGCGCCTGTACGATGAAGTTTGTGAGACCATTGCCGGATTATAATTGAAAAACAGGAGGAAGCACCAGAGTGTTGAAAAAGTGGTTTGAAATAATTTTTGACCATCGGATCAGTCTTCGGGAGCGTATGTTCCGGGTGGTCACGGGAATCAGCATGGTCGCATTGGCGATCGTACTGTTAATGGGAAGGAATCTGGTAAATCTGCTGTTCCTGGCGGTGAGTCTTGTCTCTATGGCGGCGGTCGTGAAGATCAGTATCCGGAAGGAATGTATCAATGCGGGGGCCACAGTCATTACAATACTGCTTCTTCTGCTGTTCCCGGTAAGTTTTTTTTCGGCGGGCGGCTTTTACAGCGGCGTTCCGGAATGGTTTGTGCTCTGCTTTATTTATATCAGCATCACTTTGGAGGGGAGGCGGAAGAGGTTTTTTTTCCTGCTCTGTGCAGCAGAGACGCTGCTATGCTATTATACGGTTTTTCATTTTCCGGAATCGGCCGTACGGAATTCAGAGAGTCACTATTTCTTCTGCTCCGCAGTTTCCGTCATTCTGGTGGGGGTGCTGACCAGCGTGCTGGTTTTGTTCCTGAACAGGCTTTATGAGCGGGAGAATGAGATATCCAGGCAGCAGAAAAAGGAGATTGAGGAATTAAACAAGGCGGAGAATCATTTTTTCTCCAGTATGAGCCATGAGATCCGCACACCCATCAACACGATTATCGGATTAAATGAAATCATCCTGAGGGGAGACATTCCGGAGGACGTTGCCGAAAACGCAAGGAACATCCAGGGCGCCAGTAAAATGCTGCTGACGCTGATCAACGACATTCTGGATCTGTCCAAGATCAAATCCGGAAAGATGGAGATCGTAAACGTTTCTTATGAGACGGGGGCGCTTTTTTCCGAGATCGTCAATATGATCTGGGTTAAGGCCAAGGAAAAGGGGCTGGAGTTCCGGCTCCAGGTAGACGCTTCGATTCCCAGCATGCTCTGCGGCGATGAGGTGCGGATCAAACAGGTCCTGATCAATCTGCTGAATAATGCGGTGAAGTATACCAGCGAGGGCTCCGTCACCCTTTCTATCTGGTGCGAGCGCTTGAATTTAAACAGGGTGCGGGTCTGGTATTCGGTGGAGGATACCGGCCAGGGTGTGAAGAAGGAAAACATTCCTTATATCTTCAATGCCTTTAAACGGGTGAATGAGGAAAAGAACCGTCATATCGAAGGCACCGGGCTGGGTCTGAGCATCGTCCATCAGCTGGTAGGGCTTATGGGCGGCGAGATCAGCGTCAACAGTGTTTATACCAAGGGGTCGACCTTTCTGGTCATGCTGGAGCAGGATATCGTGGACAGTAAGGAGCTGGGCGTCTTTACTCTGGACTCCCGCGTGAAGGCCCGCGAAGGAGAGCAGTACCGGCAGAGCTTCGAGGCACCGAGAGCGCACATTCTTGTGGTGGATGACAACGAAATGAATCTGATGGTGGTCCGGAAGCTTCTTTCGGCCACGAAAATTCATATTGATACGGCGATAAGCGGCGCCGAATGTCTGAGGCTGACGCAGATCCAGCATTATGACGCCATTTTGATGGATCATTTGATGCCGGAAATGGACGGGATCCAGTGCCTTCATGCGCTGCGGTCGCAGCCGGGGGGACTTTGCCAGGATGCGCCGGTGATTGCGCTGACGGCCAATGCGGGAAGTGATAACCAGCTGCTTTACCGGAAAGAGGGATTCAGCGGTTATCTGGCGAAACCGGTAAGCGGCGCTTTGCTGGAAGCGGGTGTACTGAGCATTCTTCCGAGAGAGCTGGTGAAGCTCAGTGAGGAGGCCGGCCAGTCGGAGATCGGGAAGGATGTCCTGATCTTTGAGCAGGCGAAGAGGCGTTCCCTCATGGTGACGACGGACAGCGTATGTGACCTTCCGGAGTCTCTGCTGAAGGAATTTGACATTCCCGTATGCCCTTATTATGTCTGTACGGATCAGGGGCGGTTTTTAGATGAGAAGGAGCTGAAGGCAGATGAGCTGCTGCTGCACATTGTGGCAGGAGAAAAAGGCTATTCCATGCCGCCGGACGTGGAAGACTATGAACGGTTTTTTGCAGAGAGGCTGACGGAAGCCCAGAACGTGATCCACATTACCATGGCGAAGCATACCAGCCAGGGATATTACAATGCCCTTGAGGCGGCGAAGTCCTTTGAGAATGTTACGGTCCTGGATTCCGGGCATCTTTCCAGCAGCATGGGACTGGTGGTGCTTTATGCAGCTTCTATGGCGGAGAACCATATTCCGAGGGCGGAGATCGTAAAGGCCGTGAAACGGCTGCGGCGTTATATTTCCTCCGCATTCATTATCGACAGCACGCATATGATGTGCCAGGCGGGACATATTTCCAGAAGGGTGCAGACCCTCTGCGACGCCCTGCTCCTTCATCCTGTCATTTCTCTCAGAAAGAGCAGAATGGCGGTCACCGGCATGGAGATGGGCAGCTTTGTCCATATTATAAAGAGCTATGTGCGGAAGGTCCTCTCGAATCCGAGAAACATCGACAGAAGGGTTCTTTTTATCACCTATGCGGGGCTGGAGGAGAGAAGCATCCGTCTCATTCAGCGCCTGGTGCAGCAGTACTGTCCCTTTGAAAGGGTCTATCTGCAGAAGGCGTCTTCCGCCATTGCCTGCAACTGCGGACCGGGTTCGTTTGGCCTGCTGTTTATGAAAAAGAACGATGCCGTGCTTTCTTTGTCCGAAGCGTCGAGACCGGATGTGACGAATTGACGGGCAATTGCCTGGCAGCGTATGGATGGCCGCAGGGAGGCGTCAAAACGCTGCCAGCCCTCCTCAGAAAAAGGTGTACAGGAGCAGGCCCAGGGCGCCGGAGGCGGCCATGACCCATAGGGGGTTGACTTTTCTCCTGCGGAGGATGAGAAATCCGGCGGCAAAGATCAAAAGGGCGGGAAAATCCAGTCTTTTTGGATCGGCCGGCAGTGTCCGCGTCCCGTAAAGGGCCATGAAAAGCAGGGAGATTCCTGCGGAGGCGATCATGGCGGCCACGGCGGGCCGGAGACCGCCCAGCACTCCCTGTACCAGGTGCAGGTTACGGAACCGGTAATACAGGAAGGCGAGGGTCATGACGATGACGCAGGACGGGAGGATGCAGCCGAAGGTGGCGGCCAGAGCGCCGGGAATGCCGGCAACCTGGATGCCCACGAAGGTGGCGGAGTTGACGGCGATGGGGCCGGGGGTCATTTCCGCAATGGTCACGATATCCGCAAACTGGGCCATGGTCAGCCAGGGGTGAAGGGTTACCACCTGGTCCTGAATGAGCGGCATGGCGGCGTATCCGCCTCCAATACTGAAAAGACCAATCTGAAAAAAACTCCAGAACAATTCTAAAAGGATCATGTGGATTCCCCTTTCTTTCGCTTCGGCTCCCAGTAAAGGACATCCGCTGCGCCGACGAGGCCGCATGCCAGAATCACGATCATAATGTTTACATCAAAGAACCGTACGGCGAAAAAGGATGCGGCCATGACCAGGACGGGGAGAGCCCGCCTTTGCTTCAGGATTCCCTTTATCAGGTCGACGACCACGCTTAAGATCACGGCGGCTACTCCGCAGAGCATGCCGGCCATGGCCGCATTTACAAAAGGGTTGTCCCGGAAGGCCTGATAAAAAAGGGAGATCACAGAGATGATGAAAAGGGGCGGAAGCACGGTGCCGAGCACGGTCAGAAACGCTCCGGGGACGCCCGCCACCCGGTATCCGATCAGGATCGAGGCATTGACGGCAAGGGCGCCGGGCGAAGACTGGGCAATGGCCGTCAGGTCCATCATTTCCTGTTCCTCGATCCAACGGAGCTCTTCCACAAATTTTCTACGCATCAGCGGGATCATGACAAAGCCGCCGCCGAAGGTGCAGGCGCTGAGCTTCAGAGTTGAAAAAAATAGCTTCAGGCAGCTCTGCCGATTGTTATGGTTCAAAACATACGCTCTTGTACCCTCCGATAATTTTTTCATAGGACTTCCTTTCTTGCCGTTTCTTATTTTTCCGATTTTTTATCATCTGTTCTGCCAGGTATTTTACGAAGGAGCAGAATTATCACTATACGGCTTTCATCCTCCGTCCGCCGGCTGGCCAAAATGGATACTGACAGCCATGTCGGAATCCAAAAGGACAATAAGCATCTGGAAATCCTCGTCAGGTCCGGCGGCCTGTATTTCCATGTGACAGAACCCCTCGAAGAAGACGAGACAATGAATATCCGCACCTCCAACATGATGGCAGGGATCCGCGGCACCTGCGGCTGGATCCAGGCGGCTGACCAGAACCGGAGTCACCGGAGACGCCTGCCGCCGAAGCCTCCCTTCCGACAGACATCGGGCCGGATCTGTTTGTGTTTAATCCCGGAGGCGGAACCGGGGCAAACCTTGCTCTGAACCAGG
>CATJIW010000025.1 GCA_949740745.1 uncultured Lachnospiraceae bacterium
CGGAATAATGGTAAACAATACCATATTAATCTGTTCTATGATGGTTTCTAAAATTTTTTTTCTTTCTTCGTTTAACACAACCGGTTCGGTTAATGGAACTGCAAAATCCCCTTTCATCCCGATTTCATTCCGTTCAATTTTAAATGCCATAGGCAATAAAAAATTTGCAGAAATCACACCGGAATGAGTATTACGTATTACGAACAAATCTTTTAAAGCAAACTTGAATAACGCCTTTATGACTTCCGAATAATCCTTAAAATGATTCTCATAATTACGGCAGAAAATTTCCCTGCTGTTCTCACCAAAAATATAGGAGCAATTGCTCTTCTCCGCCATCTTTTTGGCTACAAGCAAGTCCATTTTCGTTTCTGTGCTGTTCTCCACAACCTCTTCCCATCTTTTTCTTGGGGAAAACGCCTCGCCTTTGTCCGAACGCCGGTAATCCATAAAAACTGTTTTATTACTTCTGGAATCCCCCTGATTGACAGCACAGCTTAAAGATTCCTGAACAATTTCCGCCCCCTTTTCCCTTCTCTGTAAGACAATCTTATAACTCACTTCATAAATAACCGCTTCTCTAAAGATACAAAAGTCAACGACAATTTCTGCCTGATTGCCGCTTACACCGATATAATCTGCAATTTCTGCCTCAAGCGTGCTTCCGTTCATAATTTCCTGCAAAAAATAAAGTGTGTCGATCACGGCCGTTTTCCCGGAACCATTTTGGCCGTACAATCCCAAAACTTCCGCAGTATGATAAGTCAGCCGTTTCCGGCAGGCATTCGGCATAACAATCTGTCCGGATCTGACATTTTTCATATTCAAAATTTTCAATGCAGACAGCCTCACAATACTCTCCATAGCACTTCCCTCCATGAAGTTTATTTTAACACAAACCAATATTTAATTCAATTTTTTCTTGTTTTTATATTTTTTATTCCATTTTACAGAAAATAACATTGTCAAACTTCTATGAAAAAAGGCGGATTAATCCGCCTTCTTCGGGAAGAAAAAAAGCCGTATGTCATAACTGCCCTGAAAAAAATCTATCGGTACATCTCTGCCAGCTTCCGAAAAGCCGGAAGGGACCGCTCGATCATTTCCGTCTTCACACAATAGGCGATCCGCACGTGGCCGGGGCAGTCGAAATCGTCTCCCGGCACCAGAAGGAGATCCAGGCCCTTCGCCCTTTCACAGAAGGAAACAGCGTCCGGCTCCAGAGAGCGGGGGAAGAGATAGAAGGCCCCCTCCGGCTTCACGCAGGAATACCCCATCTCAATCAGAGCGTTGTAAAGCAGGTCCCGGTTCCTCTGGTAAACCGCAAGGTCCGAGGTCTGTCCGGCGCACTCGGACGCCACCCGCTGGAACAGGGCCGGCGCGCAGACATAGCCAAGCACCCGTCCGGCACCGCAGACGGCCGCATAAGCCTCCTTCGCCCCTTCCATCTCATCGGGAACCACCACGTACCCGATCCGCTCTCCCGGCAGGGACAGCGACTTGCTGTAAGAATAGCACACAAAGGTGTTGTCATAATACTTCGTCAGATAAGGGACCTTCACGCTGTCAAAGGCAATCTCCCGGTAGGGCTCATCCGAGATCAGATAGATCGGACGGCCGTACTCCTGCGACTTTTCCTTTAAAAGCTTTGTCAGGCGCAGGATCGTTTCCTCCGAATAAACGGCGCCGGAAGGATTATTGGGTGAATTCACAATCACCGCCCTGGTCCTTGGCGTCAGCCGTTCCTCCAGGGCCGCAAAATTAATCTGGAAGCTTTCCGCATCCGCCGGAACTGCCAGGAACCTGGCTCCCGCCCCCTCTGCAAAGACCCGGTATTCAGGAAAATAAGGGGCAAAGGCAATAAACTCGTCCCCTTCCTCGGCCAGCGCCTTAAAGCAGACGCAGAGGGAAGCCGCCGCCCCCACGGTCATATACAGGTTGTCCCCGGTGAAATGAGTCCCGTGGGCCCGGTTGATGGACTCGGCGATCCTTGCCCGGACAGCGGCGTCTCCCTGGGCGCTGGTGTAGCCGTGGAGAGCCGCCGCATCCTCCTCCCGCACCATTCTCACGATGGCGTCGCCCACGGTCTTTGGCGCAGGCACGTTGGGATTCCCCAGGCTGAAATCAAAAATATTCTCCCTGCCCACCTCGGCCGCACGCTTATTTCCAAACTCAAAAATCTCCCGGATCGTGGAACGTCTGTTTCCAAGCTCCACCATTTTTTCTGCAAACATCGCCGTTAAGTCCTCCTTTGTCATTTGATTTTCCCGAAAATCCGGAGCCCTGGGGCTCCGGATTTCCAGACATTGCAGCTGTTATTTCTCTTCCAAAAGCTTTTCCACGCCGGCAAGCTTCACACACAGGCAGAACAGATGAATCGCCTTGTCAAGCTCGTCAATGGTAGGGAACGTAGGCGCAATGCGGATGTTGCTGTCCTTCGGGTCCTTCCCGTAGGGCCAGGTTGCGCCGGCTCCCGTCATGGTCACGCCCGCCTCCTTCGCCAGGGCCACCGTCCGCTTTGCACAGCCGTCCAGCGTGTCGAGGGCCACGAAATAGCCGCCCTTCGGCGTCACCCAGGAAGCAAGGCCCGTGCCGCCAAGCTCCTCCTCCAGCGTATGCAGCACCATGTCGAACTTGGGCTTTAACGCCTCTCCCAGCTTCTTCATGTGGGCCCGGATGCCGTCGGCGTTTTTAAAATACTTCACATGGCGGAGCTGATTCAGCTTGTCATGGCCGATGGTCTGGACGGTCATGTGCTTCTTGATCTCCGCAATATTCGACAGGCTGGAGGCCAGGATCGCAATTCCCGCGCCGGGGAAGGTGATCTTCGAGGTGGAGAAGAAGGAAATAATCCGGTCCTCGTTGCCGCAGGCGGCGGCCGCCTTAAAAATGTCCTTTAACGGGACGTCCTCATAAATATGATGGACTCCGTAGGCATTGTCCCAGAAAATGCGGAAGTCCTTCGCCGCCGTCTTCATGGAAGCCAGCCGGTCCACCGTCTCGTCGGAGCAGCAGGCCCCAAGCGGATTGGAATGGAGCGGCACGCACCACATGCCCTTGATCGTCTCATCCTCCTCCACAAGCTTTTCCACCATGTCCATGTCCGGGCCGTCCGCCTTCATAGGAACCGGGATCATCTCGATACCCATATCCTGAGTCACCGCAAAATGCCGGTCATAGCCGGGGCTGGGGCAGAGCCACTTGATCCCCGGAACGTCCTTCCAGGGCTTCTCCCCCTGAGTCCCGAAAAGCATCAGCCGGGTCAGGGCGTCATACATCAGGTTCAGGCTGGAGCTCCCGCCCACGATGATCTTCTCCGCAGGAATGTCAAGAAGCTCGGAAAACAGCCTTTTCACCTCCGGGATCCCGTCCAGCACCCCGTAATTCCTTGCGTCAAGGCCAGACTCCGTGTGGTAGTCGTCCAGAGCCGAAAACAGCCCGTTGGTCAGGTCCAATTGGGCCGCCGCAGGCTTCCCCCTGGACATGTCAAGCTTCAGGCCCTGGGCCTTGAACGCATCATACTGCTTCTGAACCTCCTCCTTGAGTCCAAGAAGCTCCTCCCTCGTCATTTCCGTTACCAGTTTCATGATTTATACTCCTTTCCGGCTTTCGCCTGTATCATAGCATATTTACATTCCCCTCGCCTTATCGGCGCAGGCCGTCATGGCCTCGATCACACTGCTTCTCATGCCCCGCTCCTCCAGGACCCGCACCGCCTGGATGGTGGTCCCGCCTGGAGAGCATACCATGTCCTTAAGCTCCCCCGGATGAAGGCCGGTCTCCTGCACCATTTTCGCCGCCCCAAGGACCGCCTGAGAGGCAAACTCATAAGCCTGCTTCCTGGGCATGCCAAGAGACACCGCCCCGTCGGCCATGGCCTCCATAAACATAAACACATAGGCGGGCGCACTCCCGCTGACAGCGATCACCGCCTCACTCATGGTCTCCGGCACCACCGAGGCCCGCCCGAAGCTTCCAAGCACCTTCATGACCCAGGAAAGCTCCTCCTCCGTCACCAATTCCCCCGGCGACACGGAGGTGATGCCTTCTCCCACCAGGGCCGGCGTGTTGGGATTGCAGCGGATGAATTTAAGCTTCCGGCCGAACTGCTCTTCAAACCACTGCAGAGTCTTTCCGGGGGCGATGCTCATAATGATCTGATCCTCCGTCACGTCCTCCCGGATCTCCCGGATCACCTGGCTGTAAAACGGAGGCTTCACCGCCAGCACCACGATCTCGGATTCTCCGGCCACCTGTCTGTTGTCCCCGGTCACCGAAATTCCCCAAAGCTCCTTTGCTTCCTCCAGAGCCCCCGTACTCCGGTTGGAGGCAAGAATATCCTCCGGGGCCACCAGCTTTTTCCCCACGATGCCGCCGATCATGGCCCTGGCCATGTTCCCGCATCCGATAAAACCGATCTTCTTCATGAAAATACCCTCCCTTTCTGTTTTCAGACGTCCAGCGTAAGCTGCGCTTCCTCCTCCGCCTCCGCCTTGAATTCCTCAACCTGCTCCGGCGTCGCATCCGGAAGCTCCTCCAGAGAAGAAACCCCGAAGCTCCGTAAAAATTCCTCCGTGGTTCCAAACAGCAGAGGCCTGCCCGGCACGTTCAGACGCCCCACCTCCTCCACAAGCCCGTATTCGATCAGCTTATTAACCGCATGATCCGACTTGACCCCCCGGATTTTTTCGATCTCCGGCTTGGTCACCGGCTGCTTATAGGCGACGATGGACAAGGTCTCCAGAAGCACCTCCGTCAGCACATATTTTCTCGGCTGGGCCGTCACCCGGATCAGATTCTCATAAAATTCCGGCCGGGTACACATCTGGAAGGCATGCTCCAGCTCAATGATCCGCATGCCCCGCCCCTGGGCGTCATAATCGTCCGCCAGGCTCCGCACCAGCTTCCCCGTGGTCTCCTCGTCCTGCCCGACGGCTTCGGCCAGGGACTTAAGCTCCACGGAGCCGCCCATGGCAAACAGCACCGCCTCCAAAATCGTCTTCGCTTCTCTGATCTCCATATCTTCCTGCTCTCTCTGTACCTCTGCTTTTTCCTGCATGCGAGTTCCCCGCAATCCGTTTTCTTTAATACACACGCTTTGTGCCGGCCCGTTTCTTTATGCGTCAATGCTTAAGGCGATCTCCTCCGCCATCTGCTCCGGATTGGCCCTGAGCTCCTTCGACGCCTCCAGAAGCAGATCCTCCCCGGCGTCCACCAGCGTCACGCTCCCCATCTTCATTAACTCCAGCACCGCCAGAAACGTGACCACCAGCTCCACCCGCCCGGTCTGGGCATTTAAAAGGCTGCGGAAACTCATGCGCCCCTCCTTCGACGCCGCATGGACGATCTCCATGATCTTGTCCGACACCCGGAAAGGCTCCCTTTCGATCTTCCCGAACCGGGAACGGACCGGGTCGATCTTGTCCTCCTGCCGTTTTAATACCGCCTGGAAAATATCGTTTAACTTTACCAGAGTCAGCCCGGAAAGAAGCTCGGCAGGATCCACCGGCGGCCGGTACTTCGCCACCTCCTCCGGAATGGTCTCCGGCTTGAAAAAAGACTTCCGGGCGTCCACCTGGCGGTCCCTCAGCTCCCCGGCCATGTATTTATACATCTTGTACTCC
>CATJIW010000026.1 GCA_949740745.1 uncultured Lachnospiraceae bacterium
AGCAAGGGCACAGGGGTGTAGTTCAGTCGGTAGAACGTTGGTCTCCAAAACCAAATGTCGAGGGTTCGAGTCCTTCCGCCCCTGCTTATGAATCCTCTGAAGTCTGATATTATTACGGGGCATTAGCGCAGTTGGGAGCGCGCCACACTGGCAGTGTGGAGGCCAGGGGTTCAAGTCCCCTATGCTCCACGAAGAAAACCATGTAGATACGCCAAGATTTGTAAAGGGGCGCATGTACATGGTTTTTTTGTGCAGGGGACGCCTGTTTTTCCGCCGGCCCTGCAAATAGGGTTTTTATAGGGATTTTCGTGGTAAGCTCATAAAAGCGGGACCGCTGGACGAAAGAAAGGCAGGTTGGCATGGCGGGCGGGCCGGCGCGGGAATCGGGCCTGCGGCGCAGCAGCATGATGAATGAGAGACGGGAGTGAGCGGCATGGCGTACAAGCTTTTGATTGCGGACGACGAAGGGGATATCCGGGCGCTTTTGACGGATTTTTTTGGCATGCAGGGGTATCGGACGGAAACGGCGAAGGACGGGAAAGAGGTGCTGGAGAGGATTTCGGGACAGCCGGATTTGATTCTTCTGGATATTAACATGCCGGGGATGGACGGGCTGGAGGTGTGCCGGAGGATCCGGGAGTATGTGGACTGCCCGATTTTGTTTTTGACGGCCAGAGTGGAGGAGCAGGACAGGATCAACGGGCTGATGACGGGGGGCGATGATTATATCATCAAGCCTTTTTCCCTGGACGAGCTTGGGGCGCGGGTGGCGGCCCATCTCAGGCGGGAGGCCCGGGCCGGCAGGAAGGAACAGCTCCGGTTTGCGGACGAGCTGGTGATCCATTACTCCAGGCGGTGCGTGTTCTGCGGCGGGGAGAATGTGGGGCTTACGAAGACAGAGTTTGATATCGTGGAGCTGCTTTCCATGAACCGGGGGCAGGTTTTTTCCAAGGAACGGATTTATGAGCGGATCTGGGGCTATGACAGTGACGGGGACGAGGCTATCGTGACGGAGCATGTCCGGCGGATCCGGCTGAAGCTCAAGCGGTTTTCAGAGCGCACATTTATTGAAACGGTCTGGGGGGTGGGCTATCAGTGGGTTGGATAAGGAGAAAGAGGAGGGACCTTCGGGAGAGGCTGTTTCATCTTTCTCTGAAAAAGGCCATGGCTCTTTACATTGCCCTGGGGACGGCCGCCACTCTGCTTGTCATCGTGATCTCCGGCTCTTTTTCCCAGGACGTGCTGAATAACCTGCAGTGGAGGTATCAGTCTCTTTCAGAGCCCTGGGAAGAGGAAGAGATGCTCCCGGAGGGGGAGAATTATTATGAGCCGGAATATTACGGAGAGTCCCCGGGCGGGCCGGAATATTATGTGACGCCTTACTTTGGGTATGTCGATTTTTATTCCAGGATGGACAGCGGAGAGAGGGTAATTTGGAATCTGATGGAGTTTGTGCAGACTTGGGGGCCTTTTGTGTATGTGGCAGCGGGAGTGGCCGGGATCTGTCTGCTGTTTTACCGGAATAAATTAAAGGTTCCGCTCAGGATTTTGTCGGACTGTGCGGAAAAAATTGCCGCCAACGACCTGGATTTTCGGTGTGAATACGGGTCGGGGGACGAGATGGGGAGGCTCTGCGCC
Organism: uncultured Lachnospiraceae bacterium; assembly: GCA_949740745.1. GTDB lineage: Bacteria > Bacillota > Clostridia > Lachnospirales > Lachnospiraceae > Lientehia. Next base: position 1,639 of record CATJIW010000026.1, read on the forward strand.
GGCTTTGAGAAGATGCGGGGGAGCCTGAAGGAGAACCACCAGAAGCTGTGGGACATGATGGAGGAGCAGAGGCGGCTCAATCATGCCTTCGCCCATGACCTTCGGACGCCTCTGACAGTGCTTCACGGATACATTGATTTTTTGGGAAAATATTATCCGGAGGGGAAGGTGAGCGGGGAGAAGGTGATGGAGACGCTTGCCATGATGGACCGGCAGGTTTTAAGGCTCAGGCGGTTCGGAGACACCATGAAAAGCGTAAGCTCTCTGGAGGACCGGAGGGTGCAGAGAAAGCAGGTTGCGGGGGCGGCAGTGTTCGGGGCGGTAAAGTCCCTGGGGGAGGCTCTTGACGGAACCGGGGGCGTCCGCGTTTGGACGGAGGGACGGATTTTGCCGGAGCGGGAACTTTTTTTGGATGAGGAGCTGTTTCTGGAGGCGGCGGAAAATATCCTTTCCAACGGCATGCGCTATGCGAAGGCGTGGGTGCAGGTGATCCTTGCGGAGTCGGGGGGCTTTCTGGAGCTGTATGTAAAGGATGACGGGCCGGGGTTTTCGGAAGAAGGTCTGCGCATGGCGGCCAGGCCCTATTACCGGGACAGGGAGGAGACGGGGAAGGAGCATTTTGGCATCGGGCTTTATATCTGCCGGGTTCTCTGTGAAAAGCACGGCGGCTTCCTTGGCATCCACAACAGCGTGGACGGCGGGGCCATTGTTTCGGCGGCCTTTCGGACGGATGCGGGAGAGGAATGAGGCCGGAGCGGATGTTTAAATTTTCTTCGGGCATAGAGAAATTATAGAGATTTCCCTTTTATAATAACCCTGACGGTATGAATTTGGCCGCCGGCGTTTTCTCTTATGCTGCGGCCGGGAAGGAATGTGGACTATGGAAATCAGAATGGAACATCTGGACAAATTTTATGGAAAGAAGCAGGCTCTTAAGGACCTGAATCTGACCATCGGGGAGGGAATGTACGGGCTTCTTGGAACCAACGGGGCCGGGAAGACGACCTTGATGAAGATTTTAACCACGCTGACAAAAAAGAGCAGGGGGACGGTGAGCGTCTGCGGTGTGCCGGTGGAGCGGGCGGGCCGGGTGCGGTCTCTGGTGGGATATTTGCCCCAGGATTTTTCCATGTACGGAAGCATGAGCGCCTGGGAGGCCATGGATTATCTGGGCGTGCTCTCAGGGCTTTCAAGACCGGAACGGAAGGCGCGGATTCTGCCGCTTCTTGAACGGGTCAATCTGCAGGCGAATGCAAAAACAAAGGTGCGGGCCATGTCGGGAGGCATGCGCAGGAGGCTGGGGATCGCCCAGGCACTTCTCCATGATCCGAAGGTGCTGATTGTGGATGAACCGACGGCGGGGCTTGATCCGGAGGAGCGGGTGCGGTTTCGGAACCTGCTCTGCGAGGTGGCCCAGGGGCGGATCGTCATTTTGTCGACTCATATCGTAGGAGACGTGGAAGCGGCCTGTGAACAGATCGGTGTGCTGAATCAGGGGGAGCTGATTTTTAACGGCACGGTGGAAGAGCTTCTTTCTCTGGCCGAGGGGCGGGTGTACCAGGCGGAAATTTCCAGGCTGGAGCTTCCGAAGGTGCAGGAACGATACGTGGTCACATCAATCCTGACCACCGGTGCCACCTCGCAGATCCGGTTCCTTTCGGAGATGCCGCCGGAATTTGCGGCAAAGGTCTGCACGGCGGGGGTGGAGGACGCCTATCTGTACCTGATGCATGCGGAGAGGAGGGAGTTTTGATGTTTGGCACGCTGTTTCTGAAGGAGTGCAGGATGACGGTGAAAAGCCTGGCTTTCTGGGCTTATCTGGCCTGTCTGGCGCTGTTTTATGTGAGTCAGCTTGGCGAGACGGACTGGCGGATTCGTGAGCCTCTGCCTGGGCATGAGGGGGAGTATGGCCATACCTGGTCAACGGATGAGGGCCTGGTCATGGAGAAGACCGTGAGGCTGCTGACGGAGGATTATGCCCAGAACAGCTATAGCGCCTATCCGCTCGGATTTTATAAGCGGGTGAGCCTGGGGGAGAAAAAGCGGGCGCAGATGGGAGGGATTTTGTCGGAGCTTACGGGTAAGAGCGTGGAAGAGCTGGAACGGCTCGGATATGATTATATAAAAGAAGAGAGTACGTTTTATGAAGCGGCGAATGCCGGAGCCCGTGGGGAAATGGCAGCGCCTCCGGTTCCGGATTTTGAAGCCTGTCTGGCGGAGGATGTGTCTTTTGAGCGTTTTTTGGAGCTGATGGAGGAGGCGGACGGCCTGATCGGAGGCGGGTCCTTATATGCGCCTTCCAGGCTGGGGCGCGGAGTCCAGGTACCCCAGACCTATGAGGGGGCTTTGGCGGAATACCATGACATCATCGAAGGGGACCGGTATTCCGGGGCTTTTGCAAGGCTGTTTTGTGATTATATGGGCCTGATGGCGGCAATTCTTCCGGTGTTTCCTGTGGTGGCGAGGGCTTTGAAGGACAGGCGCTCCGGGGCGCTTCCGGCTCTTTATTCCAAACAGGCCTCTTCGGCCTGCATCCTTCTTGCCAGGTATCTGGCGCTGCTTGCCTTAACCATGGTCCCGATCTTTGTTCTGGCGGGGGCTGCCCAGGTGCAGTGCAGCGGGGCGGCCGGGGCAGTCGGAGTTTCGGCGGATTCTTTTGCCTTTTTCAAGTATGTGGGAGGCTGGCTGTTTCCTGCGGCGGCTTTCACTTTGGCTGTGGGACTTTTTGTCAGCGAGCTGACGGGAGGCGTGACGGCCGTGCTGGTGCAGGGGATTTTCTGGTTTGCCAGTATGTTCCGGTCGACCGGCGTTCTGGTGGGGGAGTTTGGCCTTAAGTTCATTCCCCGGTTTAACTCCCTTGGGGACAGGGCCCTGTTTGAGCGGGAGTTTTCGGACCTTGCGGCAAACCGGCTGTTTTATGGCGCTCTGAGCCTGGTCCTCGTGGCGGCGGCGGTGTTTGTTTTTGAGTGGAAACGAAAGGGAGGGGGAATCCGTTTTGGAAGCTTACGGAAGCATAAGCTGGATTTATCTGAAGCATCATCTTAAGTTTCATGTACTGGCGGCGGTATTTTTGTTCTGTCTGATGCCGTTTCTTATGAGTACGGAGAATCTGGGGCCAGAGGAATCGGCCAGGACGCTGGAAATGTATGGATCCTTGTTCGGGGTGGTATTCCTCGTCCCGGTTTTTCTGGCGGATCAGGACCAGGATGTAAGGGACCTGCTCCGTTCGAAGCGGCTGTCTTTCAGCGTGGTCCATGGCATCCGGGTTCTGGAAGGAGCCGTGTTCCTTGCGGCGGCGGAATTGGCCTACGTCTTTTTCTTAAAGGGCTGTGGATGTGCTTTTCCGCTATGGAGTTATTTTTTCGGCGTCCTGGCAGACGCCCTGTTCCTGGGGGGCCTGGGAATGGCCGTCTACAGCCTGACGGATAATCCTGCCGTGGGCTATATGGTTCCGCTGGTTTATTATGCGGTGAATTTCAGCGGCGGCCGGTACGTCCGGCTGTTTTATCTCTTTTCCATGTCTCAGGGGGATTTTATTCCCAAGTTTTTCCTCGCCGGAGGAGGAGGGGTGCTTCTTGCCTTCGGAGTTCTCTGGAGGCGCCTGCGCCCGTGAGGGCGGGGGAGGGGGCTTGAGGCTCCGCATTTTATGTTTCGCAGGATATTACGGAAGAAAATCGGTTCTTTCACGCCTTCTCCATATGATATGAAGGGGGCCGTCCCCGGCCGTGTTCCTCGGAAGACACGTTCGGTTTCGGGGATTTCACTGCGCCGCCTATGGCAGGCAATTTCACCTCCATCAAACCGGGTCGGCTGAAATTACCTGCGCTGTGCTCGTGAAATCCCCGAACCCTTCCTATCGTCTTCCGGGGAATCGGCCGGGGACTGTCCGTAGGAAATCGGCTTGGAAAAAACCGATTTTCTTCCTGACATACGGGAAAATGGAAAATGCGGAAGCTCAAGAATGGCGGCAGACCATAAGGAATACGCTTCATCGGCACCAAAGTAATATGCGCTTTGGGAATATAGGTTCATTGGAACAGCATCACCTTTTATCACCCATCAATTCTCCATCCGTATCGGTTTTGACATTCCAAACACATAACATCAATGCCCAGGTTATCAAAATGTTGCTTTGTCTTTGCGCTTAATACGGTACGGCATGTAGTATTTATACTCTGGTTTCCCATTCTCTTTTTAGCTGGCTCAGAAATTCATTGGAAGCCCTTGAAAAGACCTGATATTTTTTCCAGACAATACACAATTCGGCTTCCATACGCGGGTATAACGGTCTGAAGCAAAGCTCGCTGTCGCCGGTGGTATGGATGATCTTATCTAATGCAACCGCATAACCAAGTCCTTTCCTTACAAAATGAGAAGCATTATAAATCAGGTTGTAAGTCATAATAACATTGAGCTTGCTGATGTCTTTTTTCAGCCACGAAATCATCTCGCTGCTGATGGATGCCTGATGGGATAAGATCAGAGGCTTGTCCCACAAATCCTCCGCACAGACAGATTCTTTTTCGCCCAGCGGGCTGTCTTTTCGCATCAATACCCCCCATGTGTCAGTCATCGGAAGCCTCATGTAATCGTATTTTGTCACATCAAAGGGGCCGATCAATAAACCGAAATCAATCAGCCCTTTATCTATTTTTTCTGTTATGATACCGGCATCGCCGCTGTAAATGTGGTAATGGATCAGCGGATATTCCTTCTGCAATGTTGCGGCTGCCTGTGCAAAAAAGGAAATCGCATCGGTTTCGCCGCCACCGATATAAATTTCTCCGTTGATATTTTTGTTAGAGCTGCTAAGCTCCGCTTTTGTTTTTTCCATAAGGTCAATCATTTCTTCTGCCCGTTTACGCAGCAG
>CATJIW010000027.1 GCA_949740745.1 uncultured Lachnospiraceae bacterium
CGGGGATGCTTCGGTGTCAAGAACGACTGTGCCGGAACATTCGGAAAGCGGGGGAAGACTGCATGTATTTTATGCTGGATAATTATGATTCGTTTGTCTACAACCTGTCGGCTTACTTTCGGGAGCTTGGACAGGAAATTCTGGTGAGGCGTGAGAACGAGATCACGCTTTCTGAGATTGAGGCGCTTGGGCCGGAGGGGATCATCCTTTCTCCGGGGCCGGGAAAGCCGTCGGATGCAGAAATGTCTCTGCAAATTCTGGAACGATGGAAAGGGAAAATTCCGATATTGGGCGTATGCCTGGGCCATCAGGCTATCGGCCATTATTTTGGCGCCCGTGTGGAAAAGGGGGAACGCCCCATGCACGGGAAGCTGACGGGTATCCGTCACGGAGGGCGGGGACTCTTTGCGGGCCTTTCGCAGAATTTTTCCGCCACGAGATACCATTCTCTTATGGTCAGTGAAAATGGCTTTCCGCCGGAGCTTTCGGTGGATGCAGTGTCTGCCTCCGACGGCGTAATCATGGGGATTTCCCACAGGCGGCATCCCGTGTACGGCGTACAGTTCCATCCGGAAGCGGTGCTGACGGAATGCGGCCTGGGGCTTTTGGATAATTTCGGAAAAATCTGCAGGAAATGGAGGCGGGACCATGAGAATCATTAAGACGCTTGAAAAGCATCCGCCGCTCTGCCGGATTTTTGACCGGTACGCAGAGGAAGAAATGGCAGTGTTCCTGGATTCCTCATTGCATAACCGCCTGGGCCGCTATTCCATCGCCGGACTGTATCCTTACCTGACGTTAATAAAGGGGGAGCGCTTTACGGTGAACGGCAGGGAGTGCGGACAGGAATTTGAAGCCTATGTGAAGGAGTATCTGGAAGGCCACAGGGAGGAAAATCCCACGTCTCTTCCCATTGTATCCGGCGCCGTCGGCTATTTTTCCTATGATTACGGGCGCAGGAAGGAGGGAGTGGAAAGCCGTCACGAAGGGAAGGATTCTGTTCCGGAGTGCATTCTGTGCTTCTATGACGTGTTTCTCGTGGAGGATCATGAAACCGGTAAGCTGCATCTGGCTGCCAACGGGAAAACGGAGGAAAGCGGGAAAATGATCGAACGGCTTCTCTCCCAGATCGAAGAAATTCGGGCGGACATGGCTTCTGAGCTCCTTTCGCCCAAAGGACCGGGAGGGGCTGTCCTGGAAGAGAGCGGGGAGGAGGACGGATTTCGGATGGAAGCAAACTTTGGGAAGGAGGAATATTTGGGAGCGGTGGACGAGGTGGTTTCTCATATTGTCGAGGGAGACGTCTATATTATGAATCTGACGCAGCAGCTTACGGTTTACAGCAAGAAGCCGCCCTATCAGGTGTTTCAGGCTCTGCGCCGGAATAATCCCTCTCCCTTCGGAGGATATTTTCAATACGGGGATTTCCAGGTGATTTCGGCGTCGCCGGAGCGGTTTCTCCGGATGAAACGGGGACGGGTGGTGACCCGGCCCATCAAGGGGACCAGGAAGCGGGGAGAGACGGAAGCAGAGGATGAGAAGCTTAAGCAGGAGCTTCAGGAGTCGGAGAAGGATAAGAGCGAGCTCCTTATGATCGTGGATTTGGAGCGGAACGACCTGAACCGTGTGTGCGTGCCGGGGAGCGTCCGGGTGCCGAAGCTGTTCGAGGTGGAAACCTATGCGACGGTGTTCCATCTGGAGGCGGAGGTGGAGGGAGAGCTGGAGCCGGGAAAGACGGTTATGGATCTTGTGGAGGCGGCCTTTCCGGGAGGCTCCATCACCGGGGCGCCGAAGCTTCGGGCCATGGAGCTTATCGACGGGCTGGAACATGGGAGGCGGGGGCTTTATACCGGCTCCATGGGCTACCTGACCCTGGACGGGGACTGCGATTTTAATATTGTCATCCGGACCGCCCTGCACCGGGACGGCGTCTATTCGCTGGGCGTGGGCGGAGGGATCACCTGTGAGTCGGAACGGGAATTTGAATATGAAGAGACCCTTCAGAAGGCAAGGGCGGTCCTGAGGGCGATCCGGGAATCATAAAGAACTTGCAGGCGATTGCGAAACTCAAAAACTTGTCGAATATTCTGACAATATTTCCTGGAGAAGCCCTCTGCGCCGTGGAAGCAAGACCAGAGAAGACAGGAGAGAGTCTTTCCCGAGTGGCTTCTGCGGTTTTGGGCTTGCTGGAACGCCTGGCGCAGCAGGCTTCGGACGGACATATTGTCAGAATATTCCTGCGATTTCCTGCTTCGCAGTTGCCCGATAAAGGACTTGAAAAGAGAGGTGGAACAGAATGAGGATCCTGCTGGACGAGGGCTTTTTATTTGGATTAGGGGCTTTTGAAACCATTGCCATTAAAGGAGGCCGTCCTCTGTGGCCGGGCCGGCATTTAAAACGCCTTGACAGGGCGCTTTCCTTTCTCGGGGTCTCCGGGCGGGTGACAGAAGCGGAGATATATGAGTACCTGGAGACTGAAAAAATGGCGGAAGGGGCCCTTAAAATTGTTGTATCAGAAAAAAACAGGCTGTTCCTTCCCAGGAAAAACCCTTATACGGAGGCAGATTACAGGCGGGGCTTTTTGGCAGCCTTTGCAGAAGGGAGGCGCAATGAGCATTCGCCCCTTACCTTTCATAAAACCCTGAATTACGCAGACTGCATATTGGAAAGGCGCAGGGCGGCGGCCGGAGGCTTTGACGAGGCGGTCTTTTTGAATGGCCGGGGAGAGGTCTGTGAAGGGTGCGCTTCTAATATCTTTTTTGTCCGGGAGGGAAGGATTTTTACGCCGGAGCTTTCCTGCGGCCTGCTTCCCGGCATTGTGCGGGAGGTTCTTATGGAGAGGTGCAGCGTGATCGAAACGCGGATTTTGGCCGAAGCCCTGGGGGAGTTTGAAGAATGCTTCCTTACCAATTCCCTGATGGGGATTATGCCGGTTGTACGGCTTGGGGAGTATTCCTATGGCAGAGGAGGGATGACGGACCGGCTCAGGCAGGAGTGGCCGGAGGAATTTTAAACGAGGGCATAAAAAAGTGATTGACAGCAAAAATACTTCGTGTTAAAATTGTTCGGAACAAAACAGTTCGGACGGAAACTAAATGGAAAGACAGTTTTATATCCGGGAGAAAAACAAGGGAGGTATCTGCATGGACGAAACCCATCCGCTTCACATCGGTTTTGAGATCAGGCAGACGTCCAGGCTGATCAAGAAATACATAGACCGGTCGGCGGCGCTGCAGTATGCCGATCAAATGACAGGCACCCACGCCTGGATCCTCAGATATCTGCAGGAGAATGACGGCGCGGAGGTCTTTCAAAAGGACATCGAGAAACGGTTTGAGATCAACCGGTCCTCGGCCACGGGGATTTTACAGCTGATGGAGAAAAACGGCCTGATTTACCGGGAGGAGGTGCCTTATGACGCCAGGCTGAAACGGATCCGGCTCACGGAGAAGGCGGAGGCGTTAAATGCTTCCATACACCGGGAGATCGGGCTGATCGAAGCGCGGCTTTCCCACGGGTTTTCAGAAGAAGAATTAAAGACGCTTTCCGGGTTCTTGGACCGGATCAGGGAGAATGTGGGCAGAGATCTTGGATTATGACAGAAGGAGGATGACATATATGATCAAACGGCTTGCAGGGTGCATCAGAGAATATAAGAGGGATTCCGTTCTGGCGCCCGCATATATTGTGGGAGAGGGGGCCATGGAGGTTCTGATCCCCATGTTGATGGCGAGGCTCATCGACCAGGGCATCGACCGGGGGAGCATGACGGCCATCTGGCAGATCGGGCTCCTTTTGGCGGTCTGCTGTCTGGTTTCCTTATGCTTCGGCATCCTGGCGGGAACCCATGCGGCCAGGGCCTCCGCCGGATTTGCAAAAAATCTGCGCCGCGACATGTATTATCGGGTGCAGGAATACTCGTTTTCCAATATTGACAGGTTTTCCGCGGCCAGTATTGTCACCAGGCTGACGACGGACGTGACCAACGTGCAGAATGCCTTTCAGATGATTATCCGCATGGCGGTCCGGGCGCCGATTCTTCTGGTGTTCGCCCTGTTCATGGCTTTTCTGGTGAACGCCAGGCTGGCGGTCATTTACCTCTGCGTGATCCCGGTCCTTGGCCTGGGGCTGTTTCTGATCGTGAAATTTGCCCATCCCCTGTTTGAGCGGGTATTTAAGACCTATGACCGGCTGAACCTGGTGGTACAGGAGAACCTCCACGGGATCCGGGTGGTGAAGTCCTTTGTGAGAGAAGAGTACGAGAAGGAGAAGTTCGGCCGGGTGTCGGAGAGCATATACCGGGATTTTAAAAAGGCGGAGCGGACGGTGGCTTTTAACATGCCCCTGATGCAGATCTCGGTGTATACCTGCATGCTGCTCCTGTCCTGGATCGGCGCAAGGCTGATCGTGGGGGGAAACGGCACGGCGGGCGGAATGACCACGGGGCAGCTTATGAGCATGTTCTCATATACTATGCAGATCCTTATGAGTCTGATGATGTTATCCAATGTGTTCGTGATGCTGATTATTTCCAGGGCGTCGGCGGAGCGGATCGTGGAGATTCTGGACGAGGAGAGCAGCCTGAAAAATCCGCAGGCCCCGGTCTTTCAGGTGGCGGACGGTTCCGTCTGCTTTGAGGGCGTGTCCTTCAGCTATCGGGGAGATAAAAATAAGCTCTGCCTGATGGATATCGACCTGGATATAAAATCCGGGGAGACCGTAGGGGTTATCGGCGGGACCGGCTCTTCCAAAAGCTCCCTGGTCCAGCTGATCCCCAGACTCTATGACGTTACAGAGGGGCGGCTCCTGGTGGGGGGCCGGGACGTGCGGGATTATGATATTGAGACGCTCCGGAACCAGGTGGCCATGGTGCTCCAGAAAAACGTCCTTTTCTCCGGGACGATCAGGGAAAACCTTCGGTGGGGGAATCCGGATGCCTCAGAGGAGGAGATGGTCCGCGCCTGTAAGCTCTCTGCGGCCGACGACTTCATCCGGGAGTTCCCGGAGGGCTACGATACTTATATTGAGCAGGGCGGCGCCAACGTGTCCGGCGGCCAGAGGCAGAGGCTCTGCATCGCCAGGGCGCTTTTGAAAAAGCCGAAGATTCTGATTCTGGACGATTCCACCAGCGCCGTGGACACGGCGACGGACGCCATGATCCGAAAGGCGTTCCGGGAGGAAATTCCGGAGACGACGAAATTTATCATTGCGCAGAGGATTTCTTCGGTGGAGGACGCCGACAAGATCATCGTTCTGGACGGAGGGCGGGTCAGCGGCTTCGGCACCCATGAGGAGCTGCTTGGACAGAATGAAATTTACAGAGAGGTTTATGAATCTCAGGTGAAGGGAGGCGGGGCAGATGGCAGATGAGCAGAAAAGGGCGGCGCAGGGAAACGGCGCCGCGGCGCGGGCGGTCCGGATGCCCGGACGGATGGGCATGCGGGGAATGCCGCCGGCAAAGGGCATGAAACTGGATCCGAAGACGGCAAAGCGGCTGTTTGGGTACATTGCCGGACAGAATAAGGCGCTCTTTGCGGTGGTCATCGTCTGCATTTTGGTGAGCACGGCGGCCAACGTGGCCGGTTCCATGTTTTTGCGCATTCTCATAGACCGCTATATCGAGCCGCTTCTTTTGACGGCGGATCCGGTATTTGACGGGCTGGTCAGGGCGATCCTCACCATGGCCTGCGTGTACCTGGCGGGAGTTTCCTGTACGTTTACTTATAACTGGCTTATGGCCGGGATTTCCCAGGGAGTGCAGAAGCGGATCCGGGACGAGATGTTCGCCCATATGCAGAGCCTTCCCGTCCGGTACTTCGACACTCACACCTTCGGGGACGTGATGAGCCATTACACCAACGACATCGACACCTTAAGACAGATGGTGTCTCAGAGCTTTCCCCAGCTTCTGTCCTCCTGCATGACCATCGTGCTGGTGCTCGGCGCCATGCTGTATACCAGCGTGTACCTGACCCTGTTTATCCTGGTGACGATCACCTGTCTGGTAACGGTCACCAGGAAGATCGGCGGGCGGAGCGCATCGTATTTCGTGCGCCAGCAGAAGTCCCTGGGGGATGTCAACGGCTACATTGAGGAAATGATAAACGGCCAGAAGGTCATCAAGGTCTTCTGCCATGAGGAGGCGGCGAAGCGGGAGTTTGACGAAAAAAATGAGGAGCTCTGCCAAAATGCGGCCAGGGCCAACAGCTTTGCCAATGTCCTGGGCCCCGTTTCCATGAATCTGGGGAATCTCCAGTACGCCCTTCTGGCGGTGTTCGGCGGGCTTCTCGCCGTAAACGGCATCGGCGGCATTACCCTGGGGACCATCGCTTCCTTTTTACAGCTTTCCAGAAGCTTTACC
>CATJIW010000028.1 GCA_949740745.1 uncultured Lachnospiraceae bacterium
CTTTTCCCGCCTTTTTTTCTATTTTTAACCGTGCCCGCAGGTCTTTGAAAAAATCCTTCAGCAGTGCAGAGCACTCTGCCTCCATCACTCCCCGCACCACCTTTACCTGATGATTAAACTCCGGCATTTCCAGAAGGTTCAGGATCGAGCCTGCGCAGCCCGCCTTCGGGTTCATGCAGCCGATCACCACCTCAGTCATGCGTGCCTGCACCAGCGCCCCCGCACACATCTGGCAGGGCTCCAGGGTCACGTACATGGTACAGCCCTCCAGCCGCCAGTCGCCCAGCTTCCTGCCGGCCCGCCGGATGGCCTGAAGCTCCGCATGGGCCAGTGTGTTCTTGTCCGTGGTCCGCCGGTTATAGCCTCTGGCAACGATCCGGTCCCCGCAGACGATCACGCAGCCTATGGGCACCTCTCCTATGGCCGCCGCCTTTTTCGCCTGCCGGATGGCCTCCTTCATATAATACTCTGCGCTCCGCTGTTTTTCCTCTCCCATAAAGCAACTCCTTTGGAGCCGGCCCGTCATCCCGCCCGGAAAATCCCGTATCCCCGGCCCGACTGGTTGTCAAGGATGGTTCCGATATCGTCATAGGTCACGTCCGAGCTGATCCCCGGATTGTTCACGATCACCCTTCCGTCTTCCGTAAGCCCGGCCAGAGTCACGTAATGATACACCGACGCATACCGTCCTCCTGCGCCGCCGGGCTTCATGGACATCACGATCTTTGCCCCGCCCTCCAGGGCACTCAGGATCTCTTCCTCCGAAAGGGGCGCCGTGTCCGCCTCCACCGAAAGCCCATAATCCGCCCCTGCGGCCATGCACATCTTCCCTCCGTAGGAGCCCTGCTCCCTGCTCCGGTAAGCGTCCTGGTCATACCGCTTTGAAACCTCCGAGGGAGTGATCCGCTGTTCTTTAAAATAAGACACCGCCATGGCTATGGCAGTCGGACAGCAGGCATCGCTGGCCAGTGTCCCGTTTCCGAAGGCTTCCGCCCCCCACTCTGCCGCCCCCTGCTTATAAAAGGGCACCGGCGTATAAAGCAGGCTCGCCTCCTGCCTCGCTTCCAGCTCTGCCCGGAAGGAAGCCTCGTCAAGCTCCAAAAGCCCGTCGCATTCCTCCCGTCTTTCCTGTGTCCAGCCCTCCCAGTCTGTCGGGACCGGGAACTGATAGAAGTCCGTGTCGTAAATCTCCTCTCTTGGACGGTTCCTGAGCACGACCGCCACCCGGCATTTCCCGTCCAGGGCATTTCCCGCATATTCTGCGGCGTCCGCCAAGGACGGGCCGGAAAGGCCCAGAAAACCGGCGGCCCCGGAAAATGACAGAAGCTGATCCAGGGCCTTCTCCTGATATTTGGTTCCGATCACCTGATACCCATAGGTCTCATCCCACAGATTATCCGCATACCACTGGCATACGATCCGGTTATAAAAGGTATAGCCCCGGCACACCGCCGTCATTGCCAGGATCTGCTCCGACCTGTCCTGAAACCCGTCCTCATACAGAAAATGCTGGTTCTCCTCCGGTATCCCGGCCTCTGCCATCTTCCGGGACTGCTCCTCCCGAAAGGAAGCCTCCCGGTTCCGGATAAAGCTCCATAACGCCTCCAGATCCCCGGTTCCCACCATCTCCCGGAAATTCTCATTCACCGGCCGGCCCTTTTCCGGCTCCCCGGAAGAACCGCCTCCGTCCGGAATTTCCTGCCCGCCGTCCGCTGTCCGGCTTTCCTCCTGCCTTTCTTCTCCGGCTTTTTTCCCCGGCCCTACCAGAAGGTCTCCGGCTCCGGAAGCCGCAGCAGCCAAAACCCCAGTCCCAGCCGTCCCTGTCAGGAACGCCGCCAGCAGCAAAAGGGCCGCCGTTTTTTTTCTTATCCTCTTCACCTTTCCTGTTTTCCTTCTTTCAGACAATTGCGAAACCGAAAAATATACTGATGCCTCTGCCGACCGCTTCCCGGAAAAGACCTTTGCGCCATGGAAATAAGATGACCATGGAAAACGGAAGGGCACATGCCCGGCTGTTTTCTGCGCTTATGGGCTCTTTAACATATTCGGCGCTTTTTGTGAAAGCCCCGGCCCTATTTCACATTCTTATAAACCTGCTGCGCCTCCGTAAGACTGGAAGCCAGCCCCTGATTCAGAATATCAATCAGCTTGTCCAGCCTGTCCTGATTCATAAATTCCTGGCCGATATAGGGCCCGTATTCGTCCGTAAATGCAATCGTCCTTTTCTGGATACTGCTTCCCAGCTCCCTGCCTGCCGCAGTCACCTGCTTCAGCTGGCCGGAAAGGCTCTCCAGCTTTGCCCGGTTGTTCTCAAAGATCTCCTGCTCCAGCGCCTCTTTTGTCTGATTTTCAAACACGCCCAGAGCCTCCTGCTTCCGTTTTGCCAGCTCGGAAAGCTCCGATTCGATCTTAAAGATTTCTTTGTCATATTTCCCCAGGTTATAAATAGATTCGTTTTTGTCTTTTTCGATGGCTTTGATAATCACCCGGATCTTCCGTTTGTTGGCCTCGATCATGTCCCGGTTCTTTCTGGCATCCCGCATGATCTCCAGATGGCTGACCTTGGTCCGGTTGTTGATCAGAATATAAAGCCCGCACAGAACCAGGATCACCGCCACATAAATCACAATTAAAAGCCACGGCTTCCGGTTCGGTATCAGAAGATAGATCCCGCAGGGCAGCACCAGAAATCCCATCAGGAAGGTCAGAAGGAAGATCAGCACCTCTTTGATCCCTTTGGTAAAATACAGGGCATAATAAAATTTCGTATTGCAGATGACAGGAACCCCGTTTTGACGGAAGGTCGTCGAATTTTGAAGCTTTAACTGACGGTTTTCTTCGCGAAGCTGAGCCGTCTCATTGTTGATCCGCTCTTTTACTCCCTGATCCTTTGCCTTCTCCCGCCGCGTCCTTGCCTTTTTCAGCTTGTCCTGCGCTTTGCCGATTTCCCGGTCATAGCTCAGCGCAATTTCATCCTTGCGTTTCCGCACCGTGGACGTAATCTCGTCCTCGACCGCCTTCTTCTCCGACGACAGCGCCCGCGTCAGGCGTTTCTCCTCCGACTGCAGCCGGACGCTTTTCGCCCTCTCGGCCTCCAGCTGCGCAAGCGCCCCTTTGGCTTCCATAAGGAAGCCCACATTGTCCTGTATTTCCCTTGCCATGGTTATCCTCCTGTATTCGGCTTATTTTTCTTTTGTCAAAACAGCCTGATTTTTCGCTCCTGAAGGACTTGTTTTTCCTATTATACTACAGAATGTTTCATTTGTGTGATAAATTTTTGAAGCCTCCGGGCCCGGACGGCCCCATGACCTCCCATGTCCGGTTGCCAGCCGGAACAAAAAATGCTATACTGGAACAGACTGCTGAAGGGAGGCTGCCTTATGTTTCGTATCTGGGGGAAAGAATTCTGCGACAACCATCTGTTAAAAGACCTTGTCGTCTGCAACGACGACCCGGAGCTTAACCGTACCCGCAAGGTTTTGAACGCTTTAGAGGAAATCTGCGTGGCTTTTGATTTAAGTGTGCCCATCTGGCTGGATTCTACCATAGAAGATTTTAAGAGACATTCCAAATGCCGTTTCACTGCGGATAATTTTGTGGAACAGATCGACTTTGATTTTCTGGAGCTTCAGGTGATTGAGGAGGATTAGAGAAAATTCTCCGATTATTCCAATGGCTGATCAGATATCTCCGGACAGCTGTCCTGAGCTCCTAAAGGCGATATCCCCTTATAAATGGAGGAATTTTATTCTTTTTTCTTACAAAAAATTTTTGTGTAAAATAAAAAACGCCCCTTTTTGACAAAATCCTGCGCCTTCGGCAGGATTTTGCTTCCGGTTCACGCCGGGTTAGGAGAGTCTATGTACGAAATTTTCGATGAATTCTGCTGGACAAAAGAACAAAAGACCATTATCCACGATAAGCATGGCATCCAAGGACTTGGCAATTTTGCTCATTGGACTCTTACGTCTTCTCTGTCTCCCGTTCCCATGCATTATCACTCTAATATGCTGGAAATGCACTGTATGATCAAAGGGACACGGCACAACCAGATTGCCAAGGACGGCAGGATTTTCGATTATTCCACCTTGAGCAACCAGGTATTTCTCACCTTTCCCTTTGAAGTTCACGGAACCGGAGATTCCCCCCGCTATCCCTGTGAATTTTATTCTCTCCAAATTGATCTGACCGATCCGTATCACCTGTTCGGCCTGGATCAGCGCTTTTCCTTTGCCCTTTATCAGCGGCTGACCAATCTGCGCCATCATCAGCTTGTTTTAGGCGCTACCCATATTGAGGAGCTGCGCAGCGCCTTCAACTTTGTCACTGAAAGCACACCGGAATCCTGCATGGTCGGAGTACAGTTCCTCACCTGTTTTTTGTTCTGCCTGCAGTTTCTGACTCCGGTACAGAAAAGCAAGATGATGGTCATTGACCCGCATATCAAAGCTTCCATGGATTACATGCGCACCCATATGTCTGAAAAACTGCAGCTTTCCGAGCTGGCCGGCATTGCCGGTTATTCTCTTTCCTTTTACAAGGTCAAATTCAAAAAAGAGGTGGGTATTACTCCTGCAGAATATATCAACCTGCAGAAATTCGAAGCCGCCAAAAAGCTGCTGACAGAGACCAACCAGAGCATTACTGACATTGCCTATTCCCTTGGCTTTTCTTCTTCCGGCTATTTCAGTTCTGTTTTCCGCCGGCTGGCCACCTGTACTCCGCAGTCCTACCGGAAAACATATACCCCCCCCCGGTATAAAATTCCCTGTTGGACAAAACTTCTTCCGGCATATATTAA
>CATJIW010000029.1 GCA_949740745.1 uncultured Lachnospiraceae bacterium
GCTTTTGGGAGGAAAGATGAAAAGGGGCTTTTCCGTACGGTTCACTCGGCTGTTACGCTGGGGCTTTTGTCAGGGGCTTTTTTAACGGTGGCAGGAATCTTTCTGGCTCCGAAACTTCTGGTTCTGATGAGTACGCCGGTGGATGTGCTTCCACTGGCAGTGGATTATATTCAGGTTTATTTTATGGGAATGATTCCGGTCATGGTCTACAACATGGGAAGCGGGATCCTTCGGGCCATGGGAAATTCCAAAAGCGCCCTTTTTTATCTGGCGGCTTCCGGCGTCATCAATGTGGGACTGGACCTCCTTTTCGTCCGGGGCTTTTCCTGGGGCGTGAAGGGCGCTGCGGCGGCCACGGCTATTTCCCAGGTGCTTCCGGCCCTCTTAGTGTTCCTCAAGCTCACCCGGCTGGAGGAGGGATACCGGCTCCGCCTTCGGAGACTGCGCCTTTATAAAGAAGAAACTCTTTATATTGTGCGGGTGGGTGTTCCGGCGGGGCTTCGGATGGTGCTGATCAATATTTCCAACGTCATTGTCCAGTCCAGGATCAATGCCTTTGGCATGGAGGCCATGGCGGGCTGTACCCTGTTCTTTAAAATCGAAGGGTATCTCTATGCCATGATCTCTGCCCTCAGCCTGGCCCTTACCAGCTTTGCGGGCCAGAATATCGGCGCAGCGGACTATGTACGGGCGAAGAAGGGAAAGCAGATCTGCATGAACCTTGCGGCGGCCGTGACCGTGGTCATGGTGGTGGTGCTCTGTGTCTGGGCGGAGCCCATCTGCCGGATCTTTACCAGCGAGGAGCCGGCCGTCGCTTACGGGGCGCTTCAGCTTCGTTACCAGCTTCCGCTTTATCTGATCTTTTCCTGGAACGAGATCATCAACGGGGCGGTGCTCTCCTCCGGGCACAGCGTGGCGCCCATGGTGATCAGCCTGGTCGGCATGTGCGTGGCCAGGGTCGGGTTTATTTTCGTGGTGTCGGAGTTCTGGTATGACATCCGGGTGGTGTATCTGGCGTTTCCCTTCAGCTGGCTGACTACTCACCTGGGCATTCAGGTATATTATTATTTCGGAAGGTGGATTCAGGGAAAGCGGTTTTTGGAGGCGGTGAAGGAGCAGGAGGCAGAGAGGGGATAGAGCCATGGGGAAGACGGAGAAAACGAGTGCGAATTCTTATATGATCTATGCGGGCATTACTACGGTGATCTGGGCCACGGCGGTGCTTTTCACCCAGTACGCCCAGGAAAGCTTTTCCAGCCAGAGCATCGGAGTGCTCCGGTACCTTTTTGCCACGGCGGCCATACTGGCAGTCATGGCCGTGAAGCGGATCGGGCCGCCGAAGCTTAAGGACGTACCCAGGTTTCTGCTTTCCGGCTTCCTGGGATTTACCTGTTACGTGACGGCCTTCAACCTGTCGGTGCAGACCATTACCGGGGCCACCTGCAGCATCATCGGACAGGTGATCCCGATTCTGACGGCGGTTTTCTCCTGTGTCTTTTTAAGGGAGAGGATCGCCCTCCGGGGCTGGCTGGCCATTGGCATGGCCTTTGCGGGGATATTGGTGATGACTCTCTGGAACGGGGCCTTTTCCGTCAATCCGGGCATTCTCTGGATGCTTTTTGCGGCGGTGTCCCTGAGCGCCTACAACCTGACTCAGAGGATTTTTATTAAAGATTACACGGCGTTCCAGTCCACGGCCTACAGCATCATCGGCGGAACTCTGTTCCTCCTGGTGTTTTTGCCGGGAGCCGTTTCCGAGATCGAAACGGCCTCGGCGGCCTCCTGGGGAGCCGTGGCTTATCTTGGGGTATTTGGCGGGGCCGTGGCCTATGTGTTCTGGACCAGGGCGTTTTCTCTGGCAGAGAGGACCAGCGACGTGTCCAACTTTATGTTTGCCCAGCCGCTCATTGCCAGCCTGGCAGGGTTCGTCTTCCGCGGCGAGGTGCCGGGAATCGAAACCGTCCTCGGCGGTATTTTGGTCCTTGGCGGAATGTTCCTGTTTCAGGCGGGGAACCGGGCGTAAGGGTCAGGGCGTCTGGGAGAGGCTGCTTTTTTGGGAAAGAGCGCCCAGGAAGCTTTCTTTCAGGCTGGCCCTCAGGGGGACGTTCTGTGCTGCGAAGACCTGGTCCAGGGCGTCAAAGACCTCCGTCATGTCGGGGACGTTGGCATTTTCTCCCATGTGGCCGATGCGGATGACTTTTCCGGAAAGGTCCCCGAGGGAGCCGGCCAGAAGGATGTTATGATCTTTTTTCAGAGCGTTTAAAATGTCCCTGTCCGTCACGCCGTCCGGCACGCAGAAGACGGTGACGGTGTTGGAAAAGCCGCTTTCCAGGTAGAGGGAAAGCCCGGCTTCCCGGATGGCGGTCCTTGCGGCGGCAGCGATGGAAGCGTGGCGGCTGATCCTGTCCGGGTCTGCCGCAAGGTTGTCCACGGCGGCCCGGAGCCCATAGATGTCGCTGACAGGCATGGTATAGGGGAACCATTTTTTCTCATAATAATGCTCAAAGGCTTTTAGGTTTGCATAAAAGGACGCCACGGGCGTCTTTCGTTCGTTCATGGCTTTTTTGGCATCGGCGCTTATGGTCACGAAGGCAAGGCCGGGAGGGGCGGACGCCGCTTTCTGGGAACCGCCGCACAGAAGGTCAATGCCGGCCTCGTCCGCCCGCAGTGTTTCGCCGAACATGGCGGAAACGGAGTCCACCACCGTCAGGATGCCTCGGCGTTTTAAAATCGGGCAGAGCCTTGCGACGTCGTTTCGCACGCCGCTGGGCGTGTCGCAGTGGACCAGAGCCGCATATTTGTAATCATGGCTTTTCTCCAGGAAATCTTCCAGTGCCGCATGATCGATGGCATTCCGGCCGTCTGTCGTGTAAAGCTTCGGGATGCCGCCGTACATGGAGACAAAGCCGGCGAAGCCTTTTCCGTAAATGCCGTTGTCAAGGACCAGGACCTTGTCGCCGGGCTCCGTGAGGGAGGCGCAGGCCGCCTCCAGGCCCAGGATCCCTTCGCCGCCCAGGATCAGGGTTTCGTTTTCCGTGTGAAGCAGGCGGCTGATTCTTTGGCAGGTTTCTTTGTAAAATTCCACGAATTCCTCGTCCAGATCCGGGTTTGTGCAGGGAAGGCTCCTTGCGAGCCGCACGTTTTCGGCCACCTGGGTGGGGCCGGGAGTCATAATCTTGTACATGGCTTTGTGTCCTCTCTTTTGGTGTTTGCAGGCTGTTTGGCTGTGCGCAGCAGGGAAGCAGCCTGGCTTTCCCATATGGTAACGGATAAATGGCCCTTTTAATATATCCAGTTTTTGAAAAAATAAGAAGGCCAGTTGGCGGAGGGGAAATTTCTGGAAATTCAGGCTTGACTTCGAGCAGGACGAAGGTAGTATCATGGTTATAGTTGCGGGCATGCTCCGGAGACTCCGGGACAGAGGAGACCACAGGGGGCTGCTGCAAGGATTAGGACAGGAGGTTTTGGCAATGAAGGCAAAGGTATATTTTTCAAAGGAGATTTCCCCGGAGAAGGTTCTGGAGCTTTATAAGCTGGCCGGGAAAGAGCTTGGCGGGAGGGTGGCCGTGAAGGTACATTCCGGCGAGAAGGGCAATCAGAATTTTCTGACGCCGGAATTCTGGAAGCCGGTGGTGGATTATGTGAAAGGGACGGTGGTGGAGTGCAACACCGCTTATGAAGGGGCGAGAAACACCACGGAGCGCCATTCGGCTCTGTTAAAGGAGCATGGCTGGAGCGGCCTGTTCCCGGTGGAGATTCTGGACAGCGAGGGTCTGGACCTGGAGCTTCCCATCCCGGAGGGAAAGAAGATTCAGAAAAATTTCGTGGGAAGGCATCTGGCGGACTATGATTCCATGCTGGTCCTTTCTCATTTCAAGGGACATCCCATGGGAGGCTACGGCGGAGCCTTAAAGCAGCTTTCCATCGGCGTGGCGTCCTCTTACGGCAAGGGTTATATCCACGGGCTGGGAGATCCGGCCAATTTCTGGACGGCGGACCATGACAGCTTCCTGGAGGCCATGGCGGAATCGGCTTCCTCCGTGGTGGAATACATGAAGGGGAATCTGGTATATGTCAACGTGATGAAGAACATGTCCGTGGACTGCGACTGCTGTGCGGTGGCGGAGGATCCCTGTATTCAGGACATGGGCATCCTGGTGTCCCTGGATCCCATCGCCATTGACCAGGCCTGCCTGGACATCGTTTATGCCTGTGACGACCCCGGAAAGGCCCATTTCCTGGAGAGGGTCGAGTCCAGAAACGGTGTCCATACCATCGAGCGGGCTGCGGAGCTGGGCTTCGGCAGCAGGGAGTATGAGCTGGTCGAGGTCTGAGAGTAAGAAAATAAGAACCGGATTGTTCCGATCAAAACTCACGGGTCACCGCATGTGCAGATATGCGGTGATCCGTTTTTGGCAGAGGGATTGGTGTCGTCCGGCACCCGGCCTTCCAGAATATCCTCGTAGTGGCGGACCTTGTGCTCCATGTAGCTTACCAGCTCCCTGGCCTCCTCCAGCCGCTTAAAGGCCAGCTCCCGGTGGCTCTTCATAAATTCGTAGCGGGCTTTCAGGGTGGAGCTTCCCTCCATGCAGAGGGCGGAGTAGGCCCGGATGTCCTCGATGGAGATCCCGCATTTGCGCAGGCACTGGATGGTTCGGAGCCAGCTTATGGATTCGTCGTCAAAGATGCGGCGGTTATTTTTGTCCCGCTTGCAGGGCAGGAGGCCCTTGTCGGTATAAAAACGGACGGTGTGCTCCGTCAGTTCCATTTTTTCTGAAATTTGTTTTACGGTATAGGTCATCGTCTGCCTCTTTCCGGCGTTCTTTTTGCGCCATGGGGTCGATTTGTGCTTGACTTCGAGTGAGTCGAAGATGTTATCATTATATCATGAGGGGCAGAACCTTTCAATAGCGGAGAGAACCTTTCAGGCGGCTGTGAGGCAATGGCTGCTTTTCCGATATTTTGCAGTTTCCCGGCTGCCTGAAAGAACGTTCAATAAAAGGAGGAAGAACAGTTATGGGATATTTGGGAGAGGATATTAAAAAGCTGGGTTTTGGGCTGATGCGCCTGCCGAAGCAGGACGGGGTCATTGACCTGGAGCAGACGAAGCAGATGGTGGACCGGTTCATGGAAGCCGGCTTTACCTATTTCGACACGGCCTGGGCCTATGCGGGGAGCGAGGACGCCATGCGCCAGGCTCTGGTGGAGCGGTATCCGAGGGAGAGCTTTACCGTCGCCACTAAGAATGCGGCCTGGATCGACTGCAGGACCAGGGAGGACGCCGCCGCCCAGTTCGAGGTGTCGTTAAAGCAGACCGGGGCGGGTTATTTTGACTTTTATCTGTTACATAACCTGGGCGAAGGGAGAACCCATTTTTTCGACGACTTCGACATGTGGAGCTTCGTGAAGGAGAAGAAGGCGGAGGGCTTGATTAAGCACATCGGTTTCTCCTTCCATTCTACGCCGGAGGAGCTGGAGGCGATCCTTAAAGCCCATCCGGAAGCGGAGTTCGTCCAGCTTCAGATCAATTACGGAGACTGGGAAAATCCCGTGGTCCAGTCCAGGGCCGTTTATGAGATGGCAAGAAAGTACGGTAAGCCGGTAGTGATCATGGAGCCGGTCAAGGGCGGAATGCTGGCCAGCCCGCCGGAGTCTGTGGCAGAAATCTTTAAAAGGGCGGATCAGGAAGCCTCCTATGCGTCCTGGGCAATCCGGTTTGCCGCCGACCTTGACGGAGTCATCACGGTGCTTTCCGGCATGAGCAGCCTGGAGCAGATGGAGGACAATCTGTCCTATATGAAGGACTTTAAAGGACTGTCCGACAAGGAACGGGAGGTTCTCGGAGAGGCCAGGGAGGCCCTTGCCAAAATTCCGCTGATCCCCTGCACCTCCTGCAACTACTGCGCCAAGGTCTGTCCGGGGAACATCGGGATTTCCGGCTCCTTCACGGCCCGCAATTACCTGACCCTTTACAATAACCTGGAGGCGGCGAAGAGCCAGGAGGGCTGGCTGGTGGGGCGCCATGACAAAAAGAGCGCTTCCGAATGCTTAAAGTGCGGAAAATGCGAGGAGGTCTGCCCTCAGCACATCCGGATTCGGGAAGAACTGGAGCGGGTGGCAGAAGCCTTCGCATAAAAATTCAGCAGAATAAACGGTTTTTGGACCTGTTTATGGGACAGCCGCTAAGGGTCGACAAAAACAGACCGGTTCCTGTCGATTTCGGCGGCTGTTTCCCGTTGCATTCCCTCCTCTTTCTTTCGTATAATGGTGAAGTACCACCGCATTTGAAAAAGGAGGAAGAAAAATGGCAAAACTACAGGTGGCTATTGCTGACGACAACGAAAGAATTTTGCAGCTATTGGATAATA
>CATJIW010000030.1 GCA_949740745.1 uncultured Lachnospiraceae bacterium
AATTGAAAATATACATTTTGAAACAGAGATTAAAGTTATGCAAGGGCTTGATTTGGTTTGGTCAGTCAAATACGAGAGAAAAATACAGGAAGCTCTTAAGTGGGACTTTGATATTGTCAGAAGATTAAAAGCTTTTAAGGGTAGATTAATACCGGTATCTCATGAATTAGGAGCAGCTGTCGGTCAGCTAAAGAATTATCCGGAAGTGAAAAGGTGGCTTTATAAAAAAATCAGAGATGGCTAAATTCCGGAGGAGGCACTTCGCTATTTTAAGCATTTTATAACAGGAATATAATTCAGAAGATAAGGAACATAAAGATGAAATATGTTGAAAAACTTACGGATGAAGAGTTAACTTAAATTTGTAATCTTATTACAGAAAAAGAAATTAAAAAATATTTTCAGAACAATCCACAAAAATTCTCCAAATATATCCTGGCTTCCGGCCAAATGGGATTTCTGAAAAAAGACAGTAAGATTAATGGTTCGTTACAAGAATGGACCATTTATAGTATCATTTGTAAATGAACGAATTGTTCTCTTTCTTAAAGAAATCAATACCCAGAGAAATGATTTAATTAAGGAAGGAAAGGATTCGGAATCTGAGTTACTTCTGACACTTCCCCAAACAGTTTTTTCTGAGCGATTAGATCTTTACTTTAAGATGGCTGAACAATCTTGTTCTGAGGAATATATTCGATTGACTAAAAGTGCAGTACAGTTACTATCAGTGAAACAAGAGTGTACCGGGACTAATATAGGGTTATTCAGGATAAACTATTCAAAGTGATTTTGATAAACTATTGCTTGGAATTAATCCTCTATCTACTATAATCTAATAGAAAGATCACCTGAGTATCCGTTATGCGATGCAGCAAGGTGTTGCGTCGGAGGGCAGTGCCTTACGAGTTTGATAAGGGTTGGCCATTTACTACAATCTGGCTAAACGGTTTGGATCGTTAAAAGAAAATTTCAGAAAAGCTCTGCGGAAGCGGGGCTTTTTTATCGAAATATAACTAAGAAGGTACATGGTCCAATATGGTAATATTCAAAAATATGGTACGATTATTTTTTTGAAAGAACGGAGGTGGTGTGAATGGCAGTTATAGCGTATAATGATCAGTTGAGGAGTTTATTGTCCAATGTAAGATATGTGCTGGCCTTTGATACAGTAGCTGATTTTCTGGGATTGACAAATGGCGGATATAGATCTGTGGTGCAGATATTTGTGGACAGAAAGCAGGGTATCGAAGGAACAGAACAGACAGTAGTGCCTTCTCTGGAGTTGTTGGATTTTTAAAGTCGCAACTTTGACACATCTGTCTGCTATAATAAAGGAAGCGTTTGCGAAACTCAAAAATTCATTGAATATTTTGGCAATATTTCCGGGAAAAGCCCTCTGCGCCGTGGAGGCAAGACCAGAGAAGGCAGAAGGGACCTTTTCCCGAGTGACTTCTGTGGTTCTGGGCTTGTTGGAACATCTGGCGCAGCAGGCTTTGGACGGACATGCTGCCAGAATATTCCCACAATTTCGCATTTCGCAAACGCCTGCTGCAATAAATATATTGGAGGCTTTGGGATGAAAGTATTGATTGTTGAAGACGAAGATGCGATTGCAAATTTAATAAAGATAAACCTGACAGCTGAAGGATACCACTGTACCTGT
>CATJIW010000031.1 GCA_949740745.1 uncultured Lachnospiraceae bacterium
AGGGCGCCCCGGTACTTACCCTCCTGACCAGAGGCGAGCTTCTCTATGTGGAGCCGAATGCCCAGTTTGAGGAGGAAATGAAACGGTATTATCGGTTTTAAGGCAAAAGCATAGAGAACAGAACAAGGAAAACAATCATGTAGGAGGAATTATGGCTAGTGTTCAGTTAAAAAATGTATGTAAAAAGTACCCGAATGGATATGAGGCTGTAAAGGACTTTAACCTGGACATCGAGGACAAGGAATTTATCATCTTTGTCGGACCGTCCGGCTGCGGAAAGTCCACTACTTTGAGAATGGTGGCGGGCCTTGAGGACATTTCCTCCGGCGAGCTGATCATCGACGGAAAGGTGGTCAACGACGTGGAGCCCAAGGACAGGGACATTGCGATGGTATTCCAGAGCTATGCCCTGTATCCTCACATGACCGTTTATGACAACATGGCATTCTCCTTGAAGCTTAAGAAGACGCCCAAGGCGGAGATCGACAAGGCGGTCCGCGAGGCGGCAAGGATTCTTGACCTGGAGGCCCTGCTTGACCGGAAGCCCAGAGCGCTTTCCGGCGGCCAGAGGCAGCGTGTGGCCATGGGCCGCGCCATTGTGCGGAGCCCCAAGGTGTTCCTGATGGATGAGCCTCTTTCCAACCTGGATGCCAAGCTGCGCGGCCAGATGCGCGTGGAGATTTCCAAGCTGCATCAGCGGCTGGGGAGCACCATCATCTACGTGACGCATGATCAGACGGAGGCCATGACTCTGGGCACCAGGATCGTCGTCATGAAGGACGGCATCGTGCAGCAGATCGATACGCCTGAGAATCTGTACAATCATCCCTGCAACAAGTTTGTGGCGGGGTTCATCGGGGCTCCGCAGATGAATATGATCACGGCAGACGCCGTGGCAGAGGGAGACGACGTAGTGCTTAAGTTTGCAGGACAGTCCATTACGCTGGATGAGACCAGGGCAAAGGCTCTGAAAGAGGGCGGCTATGTGGGCAGGCAGGTAACCATGGGAATCCGTCCGGAGGACATCCATCAGGACGAGGCGTCTCTTAAAAAGTTCGAGAAGGCCCAGTTCACGGCGGAGGTCCGGGTATACGAGATGCTCGGTTCCACGGCCCTGGTGTATTTCGACATGGACGAGGCCGGCTGGGTGGCTTCCGTGGATGCGGGACTCAAGGTGTCCGCAGGCGACACGGTGAAACTGGCCATGGATGCCAGCAAGATCCATATTTTCGATCATCAGACCGAGAAAGCCATCATCAATTAAACGCATTATCTGTCAAAAGCTATCATAGACAAAACCATAGGGCAATATGGTTCGATTCAAATTGTCACCCCTTGTTTCCTGTTTATGCAGGAATTCCTTACCCTAAAAAACCCCCGCCGGTGCAAGCCGGACGGGGGTTCCTCATTTATATGCGTTTTCAGGTTTCCCCGAATACCTGCTTTTTCAGCCGAATACCTGTAGGGGTGGCGGCCAGGCCGGCCAGGGAGGTTTCTTTTAATGAGCAGGGGAGCAGGTCGCCCACCTGGCCCATGGCCAGCACGCACTCGTCTGCCGGGATCTTGCTTTCTACGCCTGCGAGCGCCAGGTCCGCGGAAGTGAAGGCGATGGCGATTCCCGACACGTTCCGCTTGATGCAGGGGATCTCCACCAGCCCTGCCACGGGATCACAGACCAGGCCAAGCTGGTTTTTGATGGCGATGGCGCAGGCTTCGGCGGCCTGGGAGGGCGTCCCGCCGGCCAGCTCCACCAAAGCGGCGGCGGCCATGGCGGAGGCGGAGCCGCATTCTGCCTGACAGCCGCCCTGTGCTCCTGCAACGGATGCGCGGCCGGCGATTACCATCCCGACGGCGCCGGCGGTGAAGAGAGCCATGACGGCTCCCCGCTCGTCACAGCGGCCCTCCTCCAGCATGGAGACGACGGTGCCCGGCAGGATGCCGCAGGAACCGGCCGTGGGCGCCGCCACGATCTTTCCCATAGCGGCATTATATTCCGATACGGCCACGGCCCTTGCCATGGCGCGGTTTAAAAAGATTCCCGTAATGCCTCCCGTGGCGGCGTAAGCCTCTACCTTTGCGGCATCGCCTCCGGTCAGGCCGGAGGTGGAACGAAGCGCGGGGTTCTTTCCCTGACGCACGGCCTCCTGCATGATATGCAGGTTTTTCTTCATGCGTTCGTATAATTCTTCTTCCGGCACTTCCAGCTGTACGGCCTGGTCGGACAATGTCAGTGCAGAGATGGTCATTTGTTTTTCTTCTGCGGCTCTGCAGATGGCCGCAATGGAGGTATAATCCAGCATAACAGATACTGCCCCTTTCTCAAATTGCCCGGATCAGGATGACGTTGATGACGTTGGGAAGGATGCGCAGGCTCAGGATCAGGCTTTCCTCCACGTCTCCGTCCACCTCTATGGTCATAACCGCCTCGCCGCCCTTTTTGGGTCGGGTCAGCCGGAAGTTTCCGATATTGGTTCCGGAATATGCCATGAAATTGGTCACGGCAGCAATGGTGCCGGGCTTGTCGTAATGGAGCACCATGAGCGTGTTGTACTGTCCCGTGAAGGACACCTCCATCCCGTTGATTTCCGAAACCAGAATGTTGCCGCCCCCGATGCTGGCTCCCTGCATGGTGCACTCGGCGCCGCTTTCGCCTGCCAGATGGATCCTGGCCGTATTGGGATGGGCTCCGCGGATCTCTTCTGCGGTGAAAGAAAAGACGAGCCCCTCCTCTTCGGCCAGAGTTAAAGAGCGGCGGATCCGTTCGTCGTCGGAGTGCATGCCCAGGATGCCGGCGATCAGGGCCTTGTCAGTGCCGTGTCCCCGATAGGTCCGGGCGAAGGAGCCGGACAGCTGAATGTCCGCCCGGACGGCTTTTTCCTCCAGAATCTTCCAGGCCACCCGGCCCAGGCGCACGGCTCCGGCCGTATGGGAGCTGGAGGGGCCGATCATGACCGGCCCGATCATGTCAAATACATTCATATAGCTTTCCCCTGTCGTTTATTTGGCGGTCCGGTTTTCAGTATATTTATAGTGTGGCCTGTCTGCGCTTTCCTGATCCGGCCGTACCTGCCTATACCATAACTTTTTTCAGAGAGAAAAGCAAGCGGCTGTCAGGAAATTTTTGGGTTATCCGCAGGAATCAGGAACGCAGAAAGGGGCCGGGGCCCCTTTTACATTTCGATTTCCGTCCGGATGCTTCCAAAAGATTTTTCCGCCTTGTTTTGGGATCTTCCCACGGCCAGGGCCAGACAGAGGATGGCGGCGGAGAAGGCCAGCTCCATGGCGAAGGAACGCCAGATGGGAGCAAGCGTTTCTTTATTTATGAGGGTCAGGTCGCAGATGCTCGATACGGCCTCCGAATACCAGTAGACCGGGGTGAACCGGGAGGCGGTGCGCAGCCCTTCGCTTAAAAATTCCAGCGGGACAAAAGCGCCGCCTAAGAAGCTCAAAGCCAGACTTAAAAAATTGGCGATGGCATTCTGGGTATTGGGATTGGCGATAAAGTAGTTCAGCAGCATGGCGATGGACAGCGCCACCAGGGTATAAAGGAAGCTGTTGGCAAACAACAGGCCGATGAGCCGCCCGTCGGCGCCGGCGAGGGCAGGCCTGGAAACCAGATATCCCAAAAGGCTGGTCGACAGCCAGACAAAGAACCCGACAAGGGCACAGTAAAGAAACAGTCCCAGGTTTTTCTGGCGGGCCGTGGTGGGCGCGCAGAGGTTCCGCATGCGAAGGTCGGGCCGCCTGAAGGACATGGTAATGCTGCTGACGCAGAGGAGTGTCACCACCATCAGGATGTAGGACTGGACCCGGTTATAGGATTCGTACAGGTCGCCGATGGGCCGGCTGTTTGTCTGGCGGACTGTTTCGGCAGACGCTTCCAGGGAAAGGGCTTCCAGAGTCATTCTGGAGACGGCCCCCCGGTCAAGGGAGGGGTCGGCCTTGTGATAAGCGTTTACGAAGCTCCAATACTGGTTGGTCAGACTATCCATATAGTAGCTTTTTCCGGTTCCCGGTATGGACACGGCATCCAGGGAAAAGGGACTGCCGGACCAGACGGCCTCGTCAAAGCCCTCCGGAATGATCAGGATGTATTCGGCGGCGTGGTAAAAGGCGGCATCCTGGAGCTCCTGCTTTTCGTCGGCAAGGACGTGCTCCGTGCCCTTATCCCGCAGAAACTCCATAAGCCCTTCGGTCAGGGGCGTAGACTTATCCCGGTTGATGACGGTGAAAGCAGGACGGACCGCAGAAAAATCCGTGGATACCTGCTCCGAATAAAACGAAGCAATGATGAGAAACATTGCGGTGAACATGATAAGATAGACCATTACCTGCACGGCCCGGCGTTTTAAGATCAACAGAGAAGCCTTAAATACTTTCATAGCGCTGCCTCCTTACGAAAAATGCGGTGATTATAGAAAATAAAAGGGCCATTGCGGCCAGGATGCCCAGATTTAAGAAGTACTGGCCGTATCCGTCATAATAATACAGGCAGTAGAGGGCGTCGGAGATCCGGGCGGCCGGGTTCAGCCAGGACAGGAGAGGCAGGGTTTGGGCGATCTGGTAATTGATGCCGGAAACCATCATGCCGGCACCGAAGCTGCAGGCCAGGGAGACGGAGATGATGACTGCCGTCTTCACTCCTTCTTTTGCCCGGGAGACTGCCGTGACGAAGGAGCCGAAGGACATGCCCAGAAAGCTTCCGAACAGGCAGGTGACGATGACCGGAAGAAGGCCGGCGCCGAAATCCACTCCCAGAATAAAGATCAGGTAAGCCAGTAAAAACAGCATGCAGGTCATGTGTACCGTGAGGGCGGCCAGAAGGTCGAAAAACACCATGGGAAACCGTTTTGCCGGAGAAAGAGTCCGTCTGGCCCCCATGGGGGAAAGATTGGCCTGTAAGTAAGAAATGCTGTCCAGTCCCTGAAACCCGCCGTACATGCACACCATGGCAAGAAGCGCAAAAAAGTAGTTCACGGTTTCCGAGGGAACGTTTTTGGAAAGGGAAAGTTCCCTGGTCCAGGTTTCCGTCTGAAACAGGCTTAAAATCTGAGAAACGTCGGAGCTTCCGTTTTCCAGCAGAGAGACGACGGCGTGTTTTGTCTGGACATACTGGTCTAAAAAGCTTTTTAAGATCGTCTGATTTAAATCGTTTTTAGAGAGAAAGAGCCTGGGAGAACCGTTTTCCAGGGAAAGGAGGCCCTCGATCTCCCCGCTTGTTAAGGCTTCCTCTGCTTCTTCTTTTGTATCGTAAAGATGAAGCTCCAGAAAGCCTTCCTCCGGATCGGAAACAGCCGAAAGGGTAGCCTGAAAGGCGGCATCGGTTTCATATTCTTCCGAGACCAGGATCCCGGTGGGAATGGTTTTTAAAAGATTCGCCTCCTGAAGCCCGGAAAAGGCGAAATAGAACAGGGTTGCCATCATCAGGGGAAAGATCCAGGTCCATATAAGCATTGCCCGGTTCCGGACGGAAACAAGGATGCGTTTGCAGTAAATATTTCTGAACATGAGTATCCTCCTTTAATCCCGAAGCTGCTTTCCGGTGATCTCCAGGAACACGTCGTTTAAGGTGGGCGGTTCCGAGTAGACCTGGCCGAAGCTTACGCTGTTCTGCCTGAGCAGATCCAGGACGTCAATGATGGGATGGCCGCTTCCTTTGCAGTCCGCCTTCAGATGGCCGTCGCTGTAATCGGCCCTGAGGACGTTCGGGAGATTTCGGATCTGTTCCAGAATCGAAGGGGGCAGGGCAGCGGCTTCTACGGTCAGCTTTTCACCGGTATGGATAAGGGCCGTCAGCTCCTCTCTGGTCCCGGTGGCGATGGCGCGTCCCTTATCCATGATCATGATCCGGGAGCAGAGCTGTTCCACCTCTTCCATATAATGGGAGGTATAGATGATGGTGGCGCCGGAGGCGTTCAGGGCCCGGATGCCCTCCAGGATGCTGTTGCGGCTCTGGGGGTCTACGGCCACGGTGGGTTCGTCTAAAAAGATCAGCTTCGGCTTATGGGCGATGCCGCAGGCGATGTTTAAGCGGCGCAGCAGGCCGCCCGAGAGCTTTTTGGGCAGGAATTTCCGGAACTCCGAAAGCCCGGCAAAGCGGATGGCCTCCTCCACGAGAGGCTTTCTGGCCGCCTTCTCCGGCACATAGAGGCTGCAGAAGTAATCAATGTTTTCCTGAACGGTCAGCTCGTTGAACACGGCCACGTTCTGAGGAACCACGCCGATCTTCTTTTTGCTGGTATAATTGGTCGGGGACATGGGCTCCCCGAAAAGAGAGATTTCTCCTTTGTCATAGGTCAGAAGGGACAGGATGCAGTTGATTGCGGTGGTCTTCCCGCTTCCGTTGGGGCCCAAAAGCCCGAAGATCTCCCCGTCCTGAACCTCCAGGCTGAAATGGTCCAGGGCGACCAGCCTGCCGTAGCGTTTCACCAGATTTTTCACATGAATCATGTCAAGGGTCCTTTCCGTTTCCGCCTGCAGCGGAAACCTGAGAGATATTGCAGAAATAATCCTGTATCCTTATGATAAAAGAAAACCTGAGAAAAAAACAGTGAAGGATGTCAGAAGATTAAAATGACATCTGTCATGTTTGGGTTGCTTATTGGGGCGGGATTCGTTAAAATAAATTCAGGAATGCGATGTAAAACATCAGCGGCCGGGGAGGCGGGCGATGCAAAAGCTTACTGACAAGCTGTTTTTATTTTTGTTATGTTTCCTTCCTTTATTATGGGAACAAAAGGCGGCGGGGGTTTCTGTGGTGGCGGCGTTTCTGGCGGCCC
>CATJIW010000032.1 GCA_949740745.1 uncultured Lachnospiraceae bacterium
ACGTGCTGTGCAAGGTGGGGGGGTTTGACATTGCGGGCCTTGCGGGGGTGTTTTTGGGCGGCGCTGTTTACCGGATTCCGGTGCTCCTCGACGGGTTTATTTCCAGCGTGTCGGCACTTTTGGCGGCAAAGCTCCTTCCGGCGGCGAAGGATTTTATGCTGGCGACCCACGTGTCCAGGGAGCCGGCAGGGGGGCTGATTTTAGAAAGACTGGGACTAAAGCCCATGGTCTGCTGCGAAATGTGCCTGGGTGAAGGAACCGGCGCCATGGCGGGGCTTTCCGTCCTGGACATGGGCTTTGCCTCCTATCATTCCATGGCCACCTTTGACGACATTCAGGTGGAGCAGTATAAACCGCTGTAAGGGGAGTGGCGCATATGCTTGTGACAGTGACGGGGGGAAGCGGAAGCGGGAAGTCGGAGTTTGCGGAAAACCTGCTTCTCAGGCTGGACGGGGACGGCCCCCCAAACAGAATCTACGTGGCTACGATGGAGCCTTACGGCGAGGAAGGGAGGCGGCGGATTAAGCGGCACCGGGCGCTCAGGCAGGGGAAGGGCTTTGAGACGGTGGAGTGCTGCCGGGACCTGAAAAGCCTTGTCCTTGCGGCTAAGAACGGGAAGCGGCCCTCTGTCCTTCTGGAATGTATGTCCAACTTGGCGGCCAACGAGCTTTACGGAGGGCTTTCGGAGGAAGACGGCGGGGCGGTAAAGGACGGCCCGGAACAGGGCCTCCTGCGGGCAAAGCAGGAGATCCTTGCCGGGATCCAGGGGATTCTTTCTCAGGCAGAGCGGCTGGTGGTGGTGACGGGGGAGGTCTTTTCCGACGGGCTTTCCTATGACCCCTCCACGGAGCAGTACCGGAGGCTTCTGGGAGAGGTGAACCGGGAGCTTTCGGCCCGGTCGGACGTGTTTGCGGAGGTGGTCTGTTCCCTTCCGCTGTATCTCAAAGGAGGGCCCTTATGATCAATTCCTTTTTGCTGGCCTTTGCCATGTATTCCAGGATCCCGGTGCCGCGGGCGGACTGGTCCAAAGAGAAAATGAAATATGTCATGTGTTTTTTTCCTCTGATCGGCCTGGTAATCGGGGCGGGAGTCCTGGGATTTTCATGGCTTTGCGCCTTCGCCGGCTTTCCGGAGCTTTTCCGGGCGGCGGGGCTTTTGCTGATTCCTGTTCTGGTGACGGGCGGAATCCACATGGACGGTTTTTTGGACACGGTTGACGCACTTTCCTCCCACCAGACCAAGGAAAGGAAGCTGGAAATCCTGAAGGACTCCCACACCGGGGCATTTGCCATTATTTTCGGCGGTGTCTATCTGACGGCCATGCTTGGGATATGGAGCGGGATTCCGGACGAATCCATGGGGGTTATGGCCCTGTCCTTCGTGTTTTCCAGAGGCCTTTCCGGACTCTCTGCGGTGACCTTCCGAAATGCCAGGGGGAACGGGACGCTGGCGGATTTTTCGGACGGGGCGGAAAAGCGGGCCACCAGGGCAGTCCTGGTTTTATACCTGCTTCTTTCTTTCGGCGGGATGGCGGCCCTTTCTCCTGTCAAGGGAGGGGCGGCGGCCGGGGCCGGCTGCCTTATGTTCCTGTATTACCGGTACAAGTCCTACCGGGAGTTCGGGGGCATTACCGGAGATCTGGCAGGATGGTTTCTGGAGCTTTGTGAACTGTTTATGGGACTGGCGGTGGCGCTTTCGGGTGCTTTGTGGTAGAATGGAGGAACATAACCCATGATTTTGATCGTCGGAGGGGCGTATCAGGGAAAGGGGGCTCTGGCCCTTGAGCTGGCTGGCGGAGACGGGGAACGGGTGCTTTTTAATATCCATGACCGGATCGGGGCCGCCCTTGGGGAGGGAAGGTCCAGAGAGGAGATTGAGGCAGAGATCCTTTCGGAGGCATTTCGCCGGGAGGGGATGATCCTTACGGCGGACGAGATCGGCTGCGGGATCATTCCCATGGATGAAGGACTCAGAGCCTGCCGGGAGGCCACGGGAAGGATTCTCTGCAGCCTGGCCGGGAGGGCAGAGGAGGTTTACCGGGTGACGGCCGGAATCCCGGTGAAGATCAAGGGATAAGAAAAAACAAATTTGGAAGAAACATGTCAAAATCCTGACAGAATCTGGTGGAGACGCATAAGAAAATGGAAATTTATCTGATCCGTCACGGAAGGACGAAGGGGAACGGGGAGAGACGGTATATCGGCTCCACCGACGAGCCCTTAAGTGAAAATGGAAGGCGGGAGCTTACAGAGGAATTGTGGAAGGGCGGCTGTCTTAAGGCGGGATTAAAGGAGCCCGGGGCAGTCTATGTGAGCGGCCTTCTGCGGACGAGGGAGACGGCCGGGCTTTTGTTTCCGGGGCGTGACCTGATCCTGCGGGAGGGGTTCAATGAATGCCGCTTCGGGGCTTTTGAAAATAAGACCTATGAGGAATTAAAGGATCTGCCTGCCTATACGGAGTGGATTGAGAGCGGGGGCGCCGCCGCACCGCCAAAGGGCGAGTCCAGGGCGGATTTTACGGCGAGGACCCTGCGGGCCTTTGAGGAAGCCGTCTCCGAGCAGCTTTCCAAAGGAGAGGGGCAGGTGATGGCCCTGGTGGTCCACGGCGGAAGCATCATGGCGCTTTTGGAGCATTACGGCCTTCCGAAGGAAGGGTTTTATCATTGGCAGGTGAACAACGGCTGCGGCTACCGGGCGCATCTTTCGGAGGCGGACTGGCGGGCAGGAAGCCGAAATCTGACAGAAATCAGGAGTATTCCGTGACATGAATCATTTTACAGTGCCTTTGATGGCCGGAATCGGCTTTTTGCTGGATCTTTTATTTGGCGACCCCCACTGGCTTCCGCATCCCATCCGCCTGATCGGGGCTTTGATCTCGGTCCTGGAGCGGGGGATCCGGGCCTGTGTCCCGAAGACGAGGGGCGGGGAGCTTTTTGGAGGCGTGATTCTGGTAATCCTCGTGACAGCCTTTTCGTCCGCCGTTCCCCTGGGGCTTTTGCTGCTTGCGGGACGCATCCATCCGTATCTTTGTCTGGCGGCGGGAAGCCTTATATGCTACCAGCTTCTGGCGGCGAAAGCCTTAAAAACAGAGAGCATGAAGGTCTGTCATAGGCTGGAGGCGGCCGACCTTCCGGGAGCCAGAAAGGCCGTGTCCATGATCGTGGGCCGGGATACAGACCGGCTTTCGGAGGAAGGAATCGCCAAAGCGGCGGTGGAGACGGTGGCGGAAAATGCTTCCGACGGGGGGTTGGCGCCCTTATTCTACATGGCCCTTGGCGGACCGGTTTTCGGCTTTTTTTATAAGGCGGTCAATACCATGGATTCCATGGTCGGCTATAAAAACGAACGGTATCTGTATTTTGGACGGGCGGCGGCCAGACTGGACGATGTCTGCAATTTTATTCCGGCCAGGCTCTCGGCATGGCTTATGATTGCCGCCAGCGGGCCTTTGGGGCTGGACGGGAAGGGGGCCCTTCGGATTTACCGGAGGGACCGGAACAATCACGCAAGCCCCAATTCTGCCCAGACAGAGTCGGTCTGCGCCGGGGCCCTGGGGGTGGAGCTTGCGGGGGACGCCTGGTATTTCGGGGTCCTGCACAGAAAGAAGACCATCGGGGATGCGGGACGGCCGGTGGTCCCCGGAGACATCCGGCTGGCCAACCGGCTTATGTACGGGACGGCGGTTTTGGGACTGCTCCTGTTTGGAGGGCTGTCGGCCCTGATTTACGGAGTGTGGATTTTTTGACGGACCGGAGGATGGATGGAAGGGGAATCAGGAATAAAAGCACAGGAGAGGACGAATGGAAAGGCACACCCATGGGGGAAACATTTATCAATATCAGGACATTTTGGATTTCTCTGCCAATTTGAATCCGCTCGGAATGCCGGAGCCGGTGAGACAGGCGGCCCTTTCCGGCGTTTGGCAGGCAGAGCATTACCCGGAGCCGGACTGTGTGAGGCTCCGGGAACAAATCGGAAATTCTTTGGCGGTCGAATCTGATCAGATTATCTTCGGAAACGGGGCGACGGAGCTGGTTTTCCTTATGGCTGCGGCCCTCAGGCCGAAGCGGGCGCTGCTTTTTGCTCCCACCTATGCTGAGTATGAGGAAGCCCTTCTGGCCTATGGCTGCGAATGCCGGTATTATCCATTGAAGGAAGAGAACGGCTTTTTACCGGAAGAGGATTTTTGGGAGAGGATTACGCCGGAGCTTGACCTGGTTGTGATCTGCAATCCCAATAATCCGACGGGGCGGCTTTTAGGACGGGATTTTATTGCCGGAGTTTTGGAACGATGCCGGAAAACAGGAAGTATTTTGTTCCTGGATGAATCCTTTATGGAGCTTACCGGAAAAAAAGAGGAAGCGTCGGCGGAACCGTTTCTCAGATCGGAGCAGCTGCTCCTCCTGAAATCCATGACGAAGACCTACGCCATGGCGGGCCTGCGGCTTGGGTACGCGGCCGGCGGGAGCAGGGAGCTCATGGAGCGGATGGACCGGTACAAGCCTTCCTGGAACGTGTCCATTCCGGCCCAGGCGGCGGGAGAGGCGGCTCTTTCGGAGGAGGCGTATCTGGAGCGGTCAGTCCGCTATATCGAAGGGGAGCGGAAGTTCCTTCTGGATGGTCTCCGGCAATTTCCGCTGCAGGTTTATGACGGGGCGGCCAACTATCTGTTCTTTTCCGGAAGAAGGGAGGATTTAAAGGAGGCGCTTCTGGAGCAGGGGATTTTGATCCGGGACTGCAGAAATTACCGGGGGCTTGGGGCCGGGCATTACCGGATTGCCGTGCGGACCCGTGAGGAGAACCGGCTGTTAATCCGGGGATTTAGACAGGTGTTCGGCGAGGGAAAGTGAGGAGGACGTAATGGCGGCAAAGGCGATCATGATACAGGGAACCATGTCCAATGCGGGAAAGAGTCTGCTTACCGGGGGGCTTCTCAGGGTCCTCAGGCAGGACGGCTATCGGGCGGCTCCCTTTAAATCTCAAAACATGGCTTTGAATTCCTTTATCACCGAGGAGGGGCTGGAAATGGGGCGGGCCCAGGTCATGCAGGCGGAGGCGGCAGGAATCCGGCCTTCGGTGCGGATGAACCCGATCCTTTTAAAGCCTGCCAATGACACCGGCTCCCAGGTGATCGTAAACGGAGAGGTAAGGGGAAACATGTCGGCCAGGGAGTATTTCCGCTATAAAAAGGAACTGATTCCGGACCTTATGCGGGCATATGAATCGCTGGCCGGGGAGTACGACGTCCTGGTCCTCGAGGGGGCGGGAAGCCCGGCGGAGATTAATTTGAAAACGGACGACATTGTCAACATGGGCATGGCAAGGCTTGCAAAAGCGCCGGTCCTTCTGGCGGGGGACATTGACCGGGGAGGCGTTTTCGCCCAGCTTGTGGGCACCGTGGAGCTTCTCGACCGGGAAGAGCGGGCCATGGTGAAGGGGACCATCATCAACAAGTTCCGGGGGGACAGGTCCATCCTGGAGCCGGGAATCGCCATGCTGGAGGAGCGGATCGGGATTCCCACGGTGGGAGTGATCCCCTATCTTCAGGTGGATATTGACGACGAGGACAGCCTGACGGAGCGGTTTGACCGGAAGGAGGCGGGAGGGCTGCTGGATCTGGCAGTGCTCCGCCTTCCGAGGATTTCGAATTTCACGGACTTCAGGCCCTTCGAGGCCATGGAGGGGGTAAGCGTCCGGTATGTGGGCGCGGCGGGCCGGCTTGGAAGCCCGGACCTTATTTTCCTCCCGGGCACGAAGAACACCATGGAGGATCTGCTTTGGATGCGCCAGAACGGCCTGGAGGCGGAGGTTCTCAAGGCGGCGGCCGGCGGGACCCCGGTCATGGGAATCTGTGGCGGCTTCCAGATGCTGGGTGAGACGCTTTCCGATCCCCACGGGGTGGAGGCGGGCGGAACATTACGGGGCATGGGGCTCCTTCCCATGGACACGGTCTTTGAAAAGCAGAAGACCAGAACCCAGACAAAGGGAAAGTTCCGGCCCCTGGCCGGCTGCTTTTCGGAGCTCTCCGGCGTCTCCTTTTACGGTTATGAAATCCATATGGGAATCAGCACGCTGAAGGAAGGCGGCGCTCCCCTGACGGTCCTTGAAAATTCGGGACAGACAGAAGGGGCCTTCGCCGGGAATGTATGCGGGACTTATGTTCATGGGATTTTCGACAATGAAGAAGCCGCCAGAGCAATACTCGGACTTCTCTGCCGGAGAAAAGGAATTTCCGGCGAAGCGGTACATGCCTTTGATCTTTCGGCCTACAAGGAGCGGCAGTATGACCTTCTGGCCGACGCCGTGCGGCAGAACCTGGATCTGGAGGCCGTCTACCGGATCCTGGAGGAAGGGCTTTAAGCAGGATCCTGTGTAAAGGAAGGGCTCTGAAGGAGAGGTATGGCGGTTAGCTAAAGGAGGGCTTATGAAGGGATTGGTCCATATTTACTGCGGCGACGGAAAGGGCAAGACCTCGGCGGCGGTGGGACAGGCGGTCCGCAGCGCCGGGGCCGGCTTATCGGTGGTATTCGTCCAGTTTTTGAAAAGCGGGGATTCGGGGGAGCTTTCGTCCCTGGCCTGCGTGCCGGGAGTGCAGATGATTCCCTGCGGCAGGTGCTTCGGCTTTTTCTGGAATATGAGTGAGGAAGAGAAGGAAGAGGCAAAGGAGATTTACGGAGAGCTTTTTGAGCGGGCCTTTCAGACAGCGGTCCGGGAGGCAGAAAGCGGGGACGCTCTTCTGGTCATGGACGAGGCCGTCGCCGCCTGCCGGCACGGGTTTATCAGGAAGGAACGGCTTTTAGCCTGCCTTTCGGGGCGGCCGGAGCGGCTGGAGGTGGTTATGACCGGGCGGGACCCGGAG
>CATJIW010000033.1 GCA_949740745.1 uncultured Lachnospiraceae bacterium
AAAGACCGGAGGCTTTTCATCCCGAAAGACCGCCACCCCCGCATTCCGCATGGCGACATAAATTTCTGCTGTACGGTGCAGCCGCAGGCGCCGGGTCATCTCACTCCTGATCCGATTGGTATCCGCATTTCCGGTAAGATAAAAGGAGTAGCGTTCTGGCCGTTCTGCCAGGAGAATCCCCTTTACCCGCCGCCCTAAACGGTAGCCCCGGAGTCTGTCCCTGTAGTAGGTCTGCAAAAGTCCCGCCTGTTTAAGCGACGTGACAACGCTCTCTTTGTAGCTGGCCCCACCGGGAAGACGCCTGACCAGATCTGCCGGGATTTCCCCGCAGATAGCTGTAAGTTCAAGCAAACGGTGGGCTTGCGTCCCTTCTCTGGGAAAGCCCTTTCTGCCATCCATGACCCGTCACCTCCTTGCCCGTTTTTTACCGAGGGGACTAAAGGCCTCGGTAAAAAACAATATCCCAAAATCGTTACATGTGCCGGATTTCCGTCATGAAATGCGATTCTCCTCATATAGGAGAAAAACCGACGGAAAACCATCAAGAATCCGATACGTTTTTTCCGGTTTTTTTACGTTTGCGAAGCCACCCGATAAACTGATCTTGCTCCATAATGAACAGGTTCGTTCCGTCCTTCTCCCCAAACTCTGTCGTGTGATATACGTCACAGAGCAGCCCGCTGTCGTCTTCCATCACATACAAAGCTATCATATCCAGAATCTGTTTCTGCTGCACATTGTCGTAGTCGAGCAGACACCAGTCTGGAAGTTCACAGTCATATACATGACAGATACACACCACACATTTTCTAAAATAGGGAAGCAGCTTCTCTTCCGAATACTGCTTTAACAGTGCCTGAAGTGGATCAAGCAAAAAAAGATTACTCCGCCGCGTCCTTTTCTTGGGAAGAAGACGCGGCATTGTAATCTCCATAATACCGTCCTCACAATGGATCTCTATGCCCTGAGCCTTCGCAGCTCTGGCAAGATATTCCGTCTTGTCAACATTCGTGGAAGCATAAATCAGGCTGCGCAGCCGGCAGGCAATCCTCTCCGCCCTGAGCCCCGCCTCCGTTGACACGACTTCATAGTTTTCCGGATACCGTTCCAGATCCATCGAATCCATCACGCAGATATCATGATTCAAATGTAACAATTCTTTCCGGATGTCTGCAATCCGGCGCATAACAATCTTTCTGTCCAATCACATTTCCCTTTCTGTCATTTTCTTGTAATAACTCACCCTTCCCGACTCATCCACGGTACAAAATCCGCTTATACCCGGAAAATCCAAAACCTCAATCTGCTCCGGATCATCAATCAGTACAATGCGCCTCCCTCCGCAGCCTCCATTTCGGGTAATCGCATGGGTGACCAGTGCCTCCTGCCCGCTCTTAACACAGACGATCTCATACAATTCACCATTGGAAAAGAACAGGATTTTTGCCAGAAAATCACCGGACGAATGAAATTCCACCCGGTCGATAAAATCCAGCAAAACCCATATCGCCCGCAACATACCGTTATCCGAATTGGTAAGCTCTCTTCCATGAAGAAAATATTCTCCCGATCTCGTCGGAACAATCCGCCCCTGCTTTTCCAGGTGGGCAAGCAAGGTTTTTATCTTTCCCTCCCGTTCGGGATAAAATCGGCAGAGCTGCCTCCCCGAAATACCCGGATACATGGATATGAGCCGCAATAACTCTGTAGCTTCCTGACCATATATTTCCGCCCTGGTTTTTATTTGTATCACCTCTTTCCGTCCAAGCATAATGAATACTCCCGGCAAACGCCTGCTGTACGGGCCTTCGCATAAAAATAAGTGCAGGTGTCAGAATTAATTACTCTCTAACAGCTACACTTTTATGCTACTAAAAAACGCCTCCTTAAAAAGGCGCAAGTTACAATAGGCATAGGTTACGGCATATTCAGTTTAACACATATTCATTTACAGGCATAGAGCGAAGTTGTGCCAATTTTTCGCCATACCCGGAATCGACGGATTTCCTCTCTATACACAACGGTTCAATATTGTCGGCCACCGAATGTACGATAAAACAGAAGACTTCCGTTTAATCGGGAAACCTTCTGTTTTCCGTATTTGCAGCACACATAGTCTGCGTACAACTGTATCTACTTTACCCGATACTGTTCTGTCTCTTCGTCTGTGAGCGGTCTGCCCAGAGTCTTCACAGTGTCAATCATTTTACGCCACTCATACCGCCTTCCGTCCGATGGTTCCGTCAGTCTGCCATCCTTCGCATAATCAGCAATGTCCTCAGACATGCCGGCTCTTTTTCTTTCCATAGTCAACATCCCACCACCTACTTTCTAATATATTTCTCTAAAAGTATATCCGCAGCCACATCATCTATATACATACGCTGGCCTCCTGCTACCTGCGCATGAAGGACTTTTTTATAATATGCAATCAGATCACTTTTTGCCGTAAATGCCACAAAGCCGTCACATCCGGCCTCGATGCTGATCTGGCATGCAATCGCAAACAAATGACCTCCCACGCCCTGGTATCTCCCGGCATGACCATAATTGTGCGGTGCTGTCTCCACGATATCCACATCCGCTACGCCGCCGTCTATCCTCAGTGAAATTCTCCCCTGCACCGTATCATCACCTGTTACAAACAGCTCATAAATGCGGTAACCTTTCCTCTCGGTCTTACCCCAGTCAAACTTCCAGCCTTTATCATCTGCAGGTCTTATGGGCAGTTTCCGCAGCCGGTATTCTGTTTCCACCTGATCTCCGGTATCTCTTTCCACCAGACAGTCTGTAAACTTATCGATCAGAATATCTACTTCCATATCATTCTCCCTTTTCCTTAAATTATAGCATAAATTCCGGATTACCGCCATCAAAACTCTCTCATTGCCACCAGCTTCCAGACTGAAATCGTCTCTCGTCGCACAAGTTTTCCTCTTTTCACATCGTTAATGCAGACATTCCGCTTTGTTAGCAGCCAATCCTGGAAAATACTGCTTTTACTCTATATCTTCCAGCATAGCCAGCATTTCCAACCATATATCTACATCCTTTGTCGGCGCCGTCCACAATCGTATTGACAGGACGATGATTGCCTGTTGGCGGAGGCGGTAATAATGCCGGGAAGACATATCCAAACGGTCCAAAAGCTCCGCATGACTCAGTTGCTCCGGTGCAATATACGTTAAATAGATCACCTGATAAAGACGCTCCCCATCATCTGGTTTTTTCTTTAGTACCGTTAAAGCTTCATTGACCCGATCTAACAAAAGCCTGGATTTCTGTATTCCCTCCATGTGGGTTTTTAACCTTCGGTTTCCCAGCGCCATTTCCATGTCCACCTGCTCCAGCAGCATGTCAATTCCTTCAAAAGGCTTTTCTAATTCCTCTGCAATCACTTCCGGAAAACATTCCATCATCCATACAATGGTTCGATATTGCCGAAGGAGTACCAGCGTATTATGATAATTTTTCCCTGTCTGCTTCTTCTCTACTGTATGGAGCTTTTCGGCAGTAGCTTTTGAATTGATAAAAGCGCCGCATTCTGTTAGAAAGCCCATAAAAGCATCCGAGTGATTCAAAATCTCCCCTTCCTGTCTGTATAACTCTTTTTCATTTGACTGATCCATGTATAAACTCCTTTCCCTTTTTCGTAGAACCTGCAAATTAACACATACGATAACAAGTGAATGCAAATTACAATTTTTCTACGCACAAACACGCCGAATACGTTTTCACATAAAAATACACACATCTACACTTCCCGCCCACACCTCTGGACGTAAAAAGAGGGCGGTTCCTTTTTACTAAGAAATCGCCCTCCACAAAGGTTTTTATTAAATTCTCACTATCAGGCCCGGAAGCTGATCCGTTTCAATCCCTACCAGATACCACTGATCGCCAAACTCAATCCGCGTCGGCACCCACTTGTCGTCAATCAGCACCTCCATCCCGGTTCCGCAGTGCAACCCTCCGTAATAGTCCTCCAAATTGAATCGGATGTCCATACGATTCGTTTTCCCATCATAGATCAAAGCTCCTTTTTGTTTCATCGCAAAATTCTCCTTTCTAACATACGCATTTTCTATATGGATTCGTCTTAATAGCTTAAAAGCCAGATGATTTCCCATCTGGCTTTTCGTGACAGGTTTGAAATGCTTAAATACTTACTCCTTTCCTTTTATTTTTTGGATTAAATCATCATACTCACCCTGGAATTTTGCGGGTTTTCTAACTGAGTCCTATTATATCACGCTCATCTTTCTTGTACTCGATGGCCGGGGCCACCACAGAATTGGCAAAGCCGGTGATGGGCACCAGGGCCCCGGCCCCGCCGAAGGTGACGATCTTGGGGAACAGGTTGAGGCCGGTCAGGAGAACCGTACTGCCTATCAGGATCAGCAGGGTCCATGCGCCGGCCGCATCCTTATCCAGGCCGTTGTTCGCAAAGGTGTTCATGAAAAACTGGCCGATGGTGCAGATGATCCCGCCGGTCAGGAATGCCTTTACCATGTTGAGGGGCGTGCTGTGGACCGGCGTGACCTGCTGCACGTATTTTTTGTATTCCTCCGGCTTCATGTCGGTGCCAGGACGCAGGGTTCCCATCTTTTCTTCCTTCTTTTTCTCTTCCATTTTCTCTCCATTTCCTTCCATAAAAGCCGGCGCCTTCCTGTTCGTCCGCTCCTTCATCCGCCCAGGAAAAAATATAACAGAGCGCCGACACCTTTTCCGGCCGCCATTGCCAGGATCACATACTGGAGGCCCGTCGAGAGCCGGATCCTCCGGCTTAGGACAGGCAGCGCATTCAGGGTCTCCGCCAGGGACATGATCAGGCAGCCAACGAAGATCCCCCCTCCAAGCCCCAGAAGGATCAGTATGGCTGCGCCTCCGGGAATGGGGATCTTGTAAAGATTGGCCAGGTTTCCGACGGCTCCTCCGACCACGATGCTGTCCTCCACAAGGCGGATATGCTTTGCCGTATGGGTTTTGCCGATCAGCCGGACTACCACGCCGATGGTAACGATAAAGGCAAACACGCCTGCTGCGATCACCCCTCCGGCGCAGAGCCCGATGGCTCCAAGCAGAATATAATTAAGAAACATCAATGCCCGACTCCTCCCTTTCCGCATTCTGGATCAGCGTGGTATTGACGTCCGTTTCATAAGTGCGCATCTGCACCTCGATGGGAGTCGGGTCTTTGGAAAGGGCCGCTTTGGAAAAATGATTAAAAAATACCAGGATCCCGATGGGAAGCCCGATGGAGTACGTCAGCTCCAGGATCGTCGGCCCCGCCGGGGCCGTTCCCATGACCTGGGCATAGATCTGACGGAAGATATTGCTCACGTCTCCGTCATTGTTGAAGGTCATAATGGCAAAAGCTGCGCCGAAAAAGGCCACCAGGCAGACAAAGGCTGCCTTGAACCACTCCCACGCAGGATGCGGCTTCACGTCCGGCTGATAATCAATGATGCAGTCCGTCTCGCCGATATTGTTGATCTCCACCTGCTCGCAGAGCTTTTCCATCTTCTTGATCAGATCCATGACCGAAACCACGTACCGCTCCTTTTTGTCGGACCGGATATTCATGACCTTGATGGCCCTGCATTTGCTCTCGATGGCCTTGTCCCGGCACCAGATGCTCCCCAGCTGCCCCAGAAACACGCCCTTTTCATGGACCTCCGTGTTCTGGTTCAGCTTCAGATACAAAACCTCACTCATAAGCAGCCACCAACCGTCCGGGCTCCGTCTTTAAGCATTGCTCCGACGGCCCGTATTCCGCCTCCGGCCTTCGCTCCCATGGCCCGTATTCCGTCTCCGGCCTTTGCTCCCATGGCCCGTATCCCGTCTCCGGCCTTCGCCCCTGCGGCCCGCATTCCGTCCTCCGCCTGCCGGACCAGCGTCCCTTTGTCGGCCCGCTCCGCAGGCTTTCCGGACATCAGGTAACCTGCCGCTGCCAAAGCGGCCGCCGTCAGAAGGACCAATCCCACGATCCACCGCTTCGTTCTCGAACTACACATATGACCAGCTCCTCCTTAAGGATATTTCTTCTAACAGTTATTATGGCAGGAGCGTTTTTTTTTATTCACGAAATGCGGCAGAACAGAATTTCTTCCATTCCGGATCACTGGTTTTATAAGGGTTCTAAAATCGGCCTGCAGCTCCTTAAAGACGCTTTTTCATGGCCTGCAGAATCTTCTTTTCCAGCCTGGACACCTGCACCTGGGAAATTCCCAGCTCCCTGGCCACCTGGGTCTGCGTCTTGTCCATGTAATAACGCATGACGATAAGACGGGCTTCCTGGGGCTTTAACTCCTTCAGCAGCCTGGCCACAACCATTTTGTTTAAAACCCCCTCGTCCTCCTCCTTCATGTCCTCCAGCTTGTCAATAAGGTAAATGGCGTTGCCGTCTCCATGATAAATGGTTTTATAAAGGGACTCCACCTCGGCCCCCGACTCCATGGCCGCCGCCAGCTCCGTCGGCTCCACCTGAAGGGACTCGGCAAGCTCCGGCAGAGTCGGCTCCCGTCCAAGGGAGGTTCCCAGCCGTTCCCGCTCTGCTCCGGCCTTCGCCGCCATCTCCTTTAACGAGCGGCTGATCTTGATCATTCCATCGTCCCGGAGGAACCGCTTGATCTCCCCGGTGATCATGGGAATCGCATAAGTGGAAAACCTCACGTCATAACTGATATCAAATTTGTCAATGGCTTTTAAAAGGCCGATGCTGCCAATCTGGAACAAATCCTCCGCCTCATGGCCTCGGCCCAAAAAGCGCCGCACCACACACCAGATGAGTCCCATGTTCTCCGATACCAGCCTGTCCCTCGCCGCTTTATCCCCCGCGTGTGCCGATTGGAGCAGCTCCATTGTCTCGTCCATACACGCCTCCTACCTGCAGCTACCGGGCCTGCCTCGCTTCCAGCC
>CATJIW010000034.1 GCA_949740745.1 uncultured Lachnospiraceae bacterium
ATCCGGATGCTCCAGGAAGTTGGCACTCACATGCCCCTCAATGTGGTGGACTCCCACCAGTGGAAGCCCGGCGCCGTAGGCCAAGGCCTTCGCCGCCGCCACCCCCACCAGAA
The DNA here is from genome assembly GCA_949740745.1 of uncultured Lachnospiraceae bacterium. Taxonomy (GTDB): domain Bacteria; phylum Bacillota; class Clostridia; order Lachnospirales; family Lachnospiraceae; genus Lientehia. Next base: position 114 of record CATJIW010000034.1, read on the forward strand.
GGGCGCCCACCAGGCCGGGGCCGTAGGTCACGGCCACCGCCGTCATCTCAGAGAGGGCCATTCCCGCCTCCGAAAGGGCCGCCTCGATCACCTGATTGATCTTTTCGATATGCTTCCTGGAGGCCAGCTCCGGCACCACGCCCCCGTACTGGGTATGGAGGGCTATCTGAGAAGAAATCACGTTGGAAAGGACCTCCCTGCCGTTTCTTACCACCGCCGCCGCCGTCTCGTCACAGGAGCTCTCAATTGCCAGAATCGTAACGTCTCTTGTTTTTTTCTCGTCCATCTTCTTCCCCTGTGTCAATCCTCGTCCTCAAACCGCAGTTCCGCCGTCTGCCCGTCCTTTGCCGCCGCCGCCCTCGGAAAGATCCGCCTCACCTCGTCCATATAGTCCTCCGGCCAGGAAAGCGACGGGCTGTAATGGGTCAGCCAAAGCTCCGCCACGTCCGCCTCCCTCGCCAGCCTGGCCGCGTCATACATGGTCATATGCTTGTTTTCCCTGGCCTTGGCTTCCTTTTCCTTCTCCCCGTACATGCCCTCGCAGATAAAGAGGTCGGAACCGGCCGCCTCCGCCGCTATGGAAGCAACGGGCCTGGTATCGGTGCAGTAGGTCACCTTGATTCCCTTCCTGGCCCCGCCCATGACCATATCCGGCGTGTAGACCCTTCCGTCGAGCTCCACCGTCTCCCCCCGCTGCAAAACGCCCCAGTAACGGACCGGAAGCTCCAGGGCCTTCGCCTTGTCCACCTGGAATTTTCCTGCCCTCGGCAGAGAAAGGGAATACCCATAGCAGGGAATGTTATGATTCACCCGGAAAGCCCGGATATGATAAGGCCCCGCCTGAAACTCCTGCTCCCGCTCCGAAAGCTCCAGGAACCGAAGAGGAAAGGGCAGCTCCGGCGCAATGGTCCGAAGGGCCGTCACCACCCGCTCCAGCCCCTTGGGCCCAACCATAAGAAGCGGCTCCGTCCGTTCCGCATTCCCCATGGTAAGGAGAAGCCCCGGCAGGCCGCTGATATGGTCCGCATGATAATGGGTGAAGCAGATCAGGTCGATGGGCTTCGCGCTCCAGCCCTTTTTCCTGAGGGCAATCTGCGTTCCCTCCCCGCAGTCAATGAGCAGATGGCTCCCCCCGCACCTTGCCATCAGCGAGGTCAGCCACCGATAGGGGAGCGGCATCATTCCGCCGGTCCCCAGCAAACATACGTCAAGCATGGTAATTCCTTTCTCTCACAAGCATCACACAAATTCCGTCACTTCTTCGATCTCCACCGGAACGGCAAATCCCCGGATCATCCTGTCATAGCATTCCTCGCACAGGAAAAAACGATGCCGCTCCCCGTCCTTATCGGAAAAATATCCCCAGGACTTGGTGACCGCAAGGCCCTCCCCGTAAGGCGGCGCCCCTTCTGTCTTCACCAGTTCGCCGCAGCAGTTGCAAACCATAAATTCCTGTTTCTCATGGGTCATACACTCACAGCCTTTCCTGCAATCCTCTCAAATGCCGCATGTTTCGACGGCGTTCTTCGTCCTACAGCCACATTATAAGCCCATTTTATCCAATAAGAAACCGGAAATTAGTGGTACGCCTGGACAAGGCTGCAGCAAACACAGGTCTGTCGGATCAGTATACCATGGATTTCCATGATTGTAACCCTGTTTTTTTATGAGTTTTGATCTGGAAGCGTTGTATAAATCATTGCGTCTTCCGGCGGATTCTGGTAATAATTTTTCCTCCGTCCCGCCTCCCGGAAGCCATATTTTCTATAGAGGGCGGCCGCCGCCCGGTTTCCCTCCCTGACCTCCAGCCAGAGTCCTCCCTCCCTGCAATCCCGGCACCGGGACAAAAGCTCCTCCATCAGCGCATCGCCGACATGCCTTCTCCGAAAAGCCGGGGCAACGGCGATCCGGTGAAGCTCTCCCTCACCGCTCACCACCACGGCGAACAGATAACCGCAAAGAGTCCCCCCTGCATATGCGCCAAGAGCCTCCTGCCGCATTCCGGAGCCATGACAGACAGACTCCTCCCTGCGGCCGATGGATGCTTCCACCTGTTCCTCCGACCAGGGCGTCCCGAAGATCTCCCGCTCCAAAGCCGCCACGTTTCCGGAGTCTTCCCTTCCCAGGGAACGGATCCTCAGCTTTTCTCTGCCTGTGCCTTCCTCCCATCCGCCCGGCGCTCTTCCGGCCCCCTGCGCCGTCACGTCTCTGCCGCCTCTTTCTTAAGCCGCTTCTCCCGTTCCCGTTCTGCCTGGGATACCCGCAGATACTCCGGCTTATGCTCCTGCGCCGTCTCCGTCAGTCCCCGCAGGAAATAAACGGCTCCCAGGGCCGCCACGGCTCCGGCCCGCTGCCTGGAGGAAAAGGACGGGGCAAACACGTAAGGGACCCTGCATTCCTCCTCGATCCGCTCCCTGCTCACCGGAACCCCGTCCCCCAGAAAAACGGCCGGACGGCCAAGGCCGTTTATCTCCTGAATCAGCTCCGATATCCCCAGGGCCGCCTGTCCCCTGACCACCCGAAACTCTTCATGGAACTCATAAAGCCCGCAGTAAACCTGCTCCCTTCTGGCATCCAGCATGGGACAGATCAGCCGGTCCGTGCCGAAATGCTCATAAGCCATGGCATCCAGAGTCGGCACATGGATCAGCGGCTTGTCAAGAGCCTGTCCCAGCCCCTTGGCCGTAGCCGACCCGATCCGAAGCCCCGTAAAGGACCCCGGCCCGCCGGAGACGGCAATGGCGTCCAGCGTTTTCAGGTCCGTCTCCGTCATCCTCACGATCTCGTCGATCATGGGCAGAAGCGTCTGAGAATGAGTCTTTTTATGGTTGACCGTGTATTCCGCCGTCAGCATGTCGTCCTCCCAGATGGCCGCCGAGGCCGTCAAAGAAGCGCTCTCAATCCCTAATATCTTCATAAACTCCTTCCTTCCGGCGAAACCTCCGCCTATAGATGGAAATTTCCACCTGTACGGTTAGAATAATGGATTCTGTCTTCGTCAGGGAACAGCCATTTGAAGCAGACGACAGGCAAATTTTGCGGATTTTGCGAGCATAGAGTCATCGAACCGGCTGACCCGCTTTGATGGAAGCAGGTTCGATGACAATAAGCGGCACAGCAAAATCAAAAAATCAACGTGTCTGCGAAACTGGCTGCTCCCTGACGGAGACATGGAAAACCTTCAACCGCACAGGTGACAATTTCCGTCCACCTCTATCCTTGCCGCACCGTGATCCGCCGGTAATCGTCGCCCTGCCCGAAATCCTTTTCCAGCCGGATCCACAAGGCCCCCTCCGGAATCAGCTCCTCAATGAGAGAGGCCCATTCCACCAGACAGACCCCTTCTCCGAAAAAACAGTCCTCACAGCCGACCTCATCCATCTCCGAAGGGTCGCCGATCCGGTACACGTCAAAATGATACAGGGGCAGGCGCCCCTCCTCATAAATCTGCACAATCGTAAAGGTTGGGCTGTTCACCGGCTCAGTAATTCCAAGCCCTGCCGCAAAGCCCTGGGTAAAAACGGTTTTTCCCGTCCCAAGCTCCCCGTCCAAACAGAAAATCTCTCCCGGCCCTGCCTGCTCCCCCAGCCGTTTTCCAAAGGCAAAGGTTTCCTCCGGGCAGAATGTCTCACGGATTTCTTCCATTACTGTTCCCTCATGATTTCTATTTCTTCCGGCCCTTTCTCCGGTTGACGATCTTAATTCCCTGCGCATATTTCTTCACCAGCGCTGCAGCCTCGTCGGCCTCCTCCGGAATCTGATCCAGCGGCAGAAGATGCGCCCGTACCTTGCCCATGTAGAAGATCGCCAGCTTCTTAAGAATCACGATCTTCGTGACGTTCTTCCACTCCACCAGGCCGCCGTTCTCTCCCTGGGTAATGGTAAGCCCTTCCTCGCCGATTTCAAGCTCGATGGGATTTTGAAACAGCTCCACCGTCTGGGCCTGCTTCCTGGCCCGGAAATACATATTCACCGGGTTCAGCACGATGGCCCACAAAACCAGCACCAGGCAGAGAACCTTCGTCCCCGTATTCATATTGCTGAAATTCCCGATTAAATCCGCCAGGGCCACCACCGCTAAAAGTCCCAGAAGGAATCCCATAATCCCCATGTAGGTGTGATAGATCTGGAACCGGAACAAATCCGCCGCCGTCGTCCTCGTCACAAACTTCTTGTTCTCCATCTCATTCCTCCAAATATCCCGGCCGCAAACGGCAATTCTGACGTTTACGATATTTTCATGGTCAGCTGAATCCGCTTCCGGTCCACGTCCACGCTCATGACCTGCACCTCCACCACGTCGCCCACGCTCACCGCCTCCAGGGGATGCTTAATATACCGGTCACAGATCTGGGAAATATGAACCAGTCCGTCCTGATGGACGCCGATGTCCACAAAGGCCCCGAAATCAATGACGTTCCGCACCGTGCCCTTGAGCACCATTCCAGGCTTTAAGTCCTTCATGTCCAGCACGTCGGTGCGGAGGATGGGCTTTGGCATCTCGTCCCTTGGATCCCTGGCCGGCTTCTCCAGCTCCTTAAGGATGTCCGTCAGAGTGATCTCTCCGATCCCCAGCTCCTGCGCCAGCTTCTTTTTCTGAACCGCCTTCCTGCTGATCCCGGAAAGCCCTCCGGCCTCAATCTGCTCCTTCGCATACCCAAGCTTCCCAAGAAGCACGTCCACGGCCCCGTAGCTTTCCGGATGGACCGCCGTGGCGTCCAGAGGATTCTTCCCCCCGGAAATGCGCATAAAGCCTGCGCACTGCTCATAAGCCTTCGGCCCCAGCTTCGCCACCTTGAGAAGCTGTTTCCGGTCCTCGAACCGGCCGTGCTCCTCCCGGTAGGCCACGATATTTTTGGCCACCGTTTTGCTGACGCCGGAAATATACGAGAGCAGGGAGGCCGACGCCGTGTTCAGATCCACGCCGACCCGGTTCACACAGTCCTCCACCACGGCCGTAAGGGCCTCGTCCAGATTCTTCTGATTCATGTCATGCTGGTACTGCCCCACGCCGATGGACTTGGGATCGATCTTTACCAGCTCCGCCAAAGGGTCCTGGAGCCTTCTCGCAATGGACACGGCGCTTCTCTGGGCCACGTCAAAATCCGGAAACTCCTCCGTCGCCAGCTTGCTGGCCGAATACACGGAGGCCCCGGCCTCGCTCACGATAATGTACTGGACTTTAAACTCCGGGATCTCTTTGAGAAGCTCCACAATCACCTGCTCCGACTCCCTGGATGCCGTCCCGTTTCCCACGGAGATCAAAGTGATCCCATACTTTTTAATAAGGTTCTTCACC
>CATJIW010000035.1 GCA_949740745.1 uncultured Lachnospiraceae bacterium
AAAAAGACTATATTTCAAAACGAAGCAGTACCGCTGTAAAACCCTTGTAGAATGGGCACTACAGCGGCATTTTGTTTTCTCTGACTGTTAAAGACGGGATCATAGCACAGTGATACACTGGTGTAAAGATACGGAAAAGGAAGAATTATATAGAAAGGCCGGTTCCTGCTTCCCAACAATCATAGGAAGCGACAGACTTGACAAGTGTATCAGTGATACCCTATAATGAAAAAAGTGAATAACTGATACGATGATACACCAAAGGAGGTGAGATCATGTCCAAATATCCAAAACGAACCATGGTGACGCTGCTGCCGGAATGGGAACCGCTGTTAGACCAGTTGAAAAAGGAACAATTTTATAATGATACGCGGGCGGAAATGTTCCGCTATATCATCAGCCGGGGCCTGGATTCTTTGGAAGCGGAAAAGAAAAATAAGAGAACCTTGTGCGGAGGAATATCCTGAAGCCGGCCGGAGTGGATGGGAGCAGACGGGATAAAAGAGGGAGCACGGGGGGAAAATGGCAGAAAAAACGATTCTCAAGGTACATATGTTCGGAGGCTTTGCAATACAGTACGGGGAAAAGGCAGTGTCCTTTGAACGGAATCAGGCGGCGAAATTCGTGCAGTTATTTCAGATTCTCATGCTGTACGGAGAGCGGGGGATTTCGAAAAGCGAAATGATCCACTTTTTATATGGAAGAGATGAGGTGGAGAACGGAAACAGCAGCCTGAATAATACCATATTCAGGCTGCGCAGGCAGCTTCGGACAGCAGGACTGCCGGAGACCTCTTATCTGACGGTTCAGGGCGGGATCTGCAGGTGGAAGGAGACAATTCCTGTCTGGACTGACGTCCATGAATTTGAGAGACTTCTGACGCTGGCTGAGAAGGCGGAGGGGGAAGAGAGGCTTTCGTTTTTAAAAGCGGCCTGTGAGATCTGCCGGGGGGAATTTCTTCCGTCCATGGCAGGAGAGGAATGGGCGGCCGCTGCAGCGGCGAAATACCAGAAGCTGTATTTCGGCGGAATGCGGACCTTGCTGCGCATGCTGAAAAAACGGCGTGCATATGAAGACATGCTGAAATATGCAGGAATGGCGGCAGCGATTTATCCCTTTGAAGAATGGCAGCTCTGGAAAATTGACAGCCTGATGGCGATGGACCGTTACGGGGAGGCTATGGAAGAGTATCAGGCGGCGGTGGAGCGGTTTTTTGAAGATTTCGGACTGCCGCCGTCGGAAGAGATGCTAAAACGCTTCCGGATTATGAGCGGAGAGATCCGGCAGAGTGAAGGCACCTTAAACGATATCCGCAAAGTTTTGCGGGAAAAGGGGGACCGGGCCGGGGGCGGATATTTTTGCCCTTTTCCCAGCTTTATCGACGGTTACCGTCTGCTCAGCAGAATGATGGAACGGAGCGGCCAGTCCGTTTATATCATGCTCTGTACCATTTCCGATCCGGCCGGCCGAAGCATTGAGAATAAAGAAAAAAGAAAGCGGCTGGCACTTTATTTTAAAGAAGCGGCCAGATATTCCCTGCGGAAAGGGGACGTTTATACCAGGTACAGCGCATCCCAGTTTTTGATCCTGCTTTCCGGAACGAAAGAAGAATACTGCTCTGTTGTTTCGGGGAGGCTTACGAGGCAGTTTCGGGAAAAAGGAGGCGGGAGGAACCAGATCAAATACTATGTGGCTTCGATTGCCGAGGTGGAATCTTTCGAAGGGAAAAACGGAAACATGTCATTTGCCGGGGCCGGCTTGTGGAAGACGGCCGGGAGTGAGTGCTGAAAAAGAGAAAGAGAATCAGAAAGTATCAGTAATGTATGTGCAGGCGTTTGCGGAACATGAAATTGTTGGAATATTCTGGCAGTATGTCCGTCCAAAGCCTGCTGCGCCAGGCGTTCCGGCAAGCCCAGAACCGCAGAAGTCACTCGGGAAAGAATCCCTCCTGCCT
>CATJIW010000036.1 GCA_949740745.1 uncultured Lachnospiraceae bacterium
AGAAGCAGATGCATACTGGTCTGCTTTTTCGCTCTCATTTTCCCTCCAACCCCATTGCAACCCGTTTCAGCAGCTCCTTCGGAAAAAACGGCTTCTTCAAATAATTCACCGCCCCCAGGCTGATCGCATTCCGCACATCGTCCTCATATCCGGACGCCGTCAGAAAAATAACCGGGGCCTCCACCGAACAATCCTTCATACGCCGGAAGGTCTCGATCCCGTCCATGATGGGCATCGCTATATCCAAAAGGATCAAATCGACTCTTTCCGTCTTGATCTTGTCGAGGGCCTCCCTTCCCGATTCTGCAAGAAGCACCGTATATTCCTTCTCCAGGATCATACGCGTCCTCTTCAGATTCATCTCGTCATCGTCCACTACCAAAATACGTTTACGCATACTTCCGCCTCCTTCATAATTGCCTCCGGGATCACCCCAAACCCCCGCAAGGTATATTCTAAAGCAGAACCGAAATAAAATCAAGTCCGGGGACATCCATTTATTTCCAAAAAAATAAATCCTGCCGGAAACCTCGCCTGTCCGAAGCTTCCGGCAGAATAATTACTGTTTAATCAGGCTCCCCCTTTTCAAACGGAACCTTACGTCCGCCTGCCTGGCCAGATCCTCCGAGTGTGTTACGGCAATCACACATTTCCCCATCCGGCGGGCGCATTCACTCAAAAGCTCCCTGATCTGCTGGGCAGTATCCTCATCCAGGCTGCCCGTCGGTTCATCGGCAAGAATAACTCCTGCATCCGATGCCAGGGCGCGGGCAATCGCCACCCGCTGCTGCTGTCCCCCGGAGAGCTTTAACACATTCCGCCTCGCCTCCTCCCCCGTAATCCCCAAACGTTCCAGGATGGGAATCGGAGGCAGTCTGGACGTCAAAGCCACATTCTCGGCAGGCGTCATGTAATCAATCAAATTATAGCTCTGAAAGATAAAAGCCACATTGTGTCTGCGATGATACGCAGGCCCCCTCTTCCGGATATCCTCTCCCCGAAACAGGACCTCCCCCTCTGACGGCTGATCCAGTCCCCCCAGCAGGGAAAGCAAAGTCGTTTTCCCGCATCCGGACGGCCCCGTGACCGCATAAAACGTTCCGGCTTCAAATTCGGCGCACAGATTTCTAAGAACGGTTTTCTTTCCGTCATAAGAATACGTCACCTGACGGGCTTCCAATATATACATTCCGGCATCCTCCTCAACTCATTTTCACAAGAATCTCTTTTGGCCGCAGACGGACGACGCTCCAGGACGAAACAGCCACCGATACGGCAGTCAGCAAAAAACCGATCAGGCATAAAGGGGGAAGGCAGGCCGCATCGATCCTGATATCCAGGCCGGTACCGCCCGATGCGGCTGCGGATACAAAAAGCCTTCCTGCCCACTCCGCCGTCAAAAAACTGACCGGCAGGGCCGCCGCAAATGAAAGGACCACCGCCAGGGCCGCTTCCGTAAACATCTGCAGCATAATGTTTCCCTTGCTCCTGCCAAGAGAAAGCAAAATCCCGATCTCCCGTTTCCGCCCCCTGATCCAAATGGTTAAAAGCAGGCTCAAAATGACGCTGCTCACGGCGGACATAACGAAAATAGCCAGGTTCACGGATTCTTGCAGAGACTCCAGAGGTTTTGAAATCTCCTCCGTCTCCTCCATGTCCATGGTAAGCTTCAGGGTCTTACCCCTAAACTCCGGCAGGGCCTTAATATCGTCATAGACCCTCTGAATATCGGCAAAATCCTCCACAAAGACAGTCAGCTGCCCATAGCCGTCCTCATCTTCAAAATCTTTAAAAATATCCTGGACCGCCGCACAGTCCATATATCCGCAGTTCGCCGGTATCTCGTCAACTGTCAGGGCATTTCCCGCAGTGCCCTCCGTGCCGTCAAAAATCCCTATGATCTCAAAGGAGGCTTCCGAATCCGAGTCCAGCGAATACAGGCGTATGGCGTCCCCTATGGACAGCCCGTTATAATCGGCAAGCTCCCTGGAGATCAGGCAGACATACCTGTCGTCTGGCTTGATATGCCTTCCCTCCGCCAGCCGGTATCTGCCGCTTTGAAAGGCCCGGCATTTTTCAGATGACAGCGTCGCCGTATAACTCGCCGCCTGGCCATACTTCATGTAGTTTATTTCCAGGGCGGCAGGCAGATATTGAAAATTGATGCCCGCCCCGTAATAGCCCGCCGTTTCTTCGATATTATAATCCGAAACGCCCTCCACCCTCCCGACCGCATCCATAAGCTCCTTGGTAATCAAATCCCCGTTGTAGGTATAAGCCGTCCCCCACTCATTCTGCCGGCCGCCGTCCATATGGCCCTCCGAGTCAGGCTCCATCACAATTTTACCGCCAGCCCCGGTCCGCACATCCGCCGCCCGTTCCCCGGCCGCATTGCGGATTCCGATACACACAAGCAGAAACGACGCAATGGCCGTCAGCACCAAAAACAACAAAAATGTCCGAAACCGCTGCCGCAGACAGTACAGTCCCGCCCTTCTCATAAAACCCATGGCCAGAATCCTCCTAACTGAACCTTGATAAAATTTCCTTTGGCTTCAGCCGCAGGATCATGCCGGAAGATGCAAATGTCGAAGCCGCAGTCACCAACAGCTGGCACAAATAAAGAATCAGCGCCTCCGGGCCTCCAAACCTCCAGTCCCTTCCCGCCGAAGCGCCCCCGGCCGCCAGTGTCTGATCATTCAGAAGCTTTGGCTCCCGGCCGTGAAGCAGGCCCTGGCAGAGGCCGTTTACCAGGCACGCAGAAACTACATAGGACAAAAGAAAGGCAGCGGCCGCAGTTAACAGCACCTCCAGCAAAAGTCCCGCCATAATCTGCCCCTTCGAGATGCCGACGCTAAGCAGGATCCCCGCCTCCTGCATCCTCCCCCGCATCCGCATAGTTAAGAGGAGCGTCAAAATCAGTCCTCCGACGGCAGCAGCCAGAATAAGCAGCGCCTTCGCCAGGCCTCCCAGCGAGGACAGCTGCGCCTCTATCCTGGAATACTGAAAATCATTGGTCCGGATAAAATGCGTCGTCCAGTCAACAGACTCCAGGGCCCTCACCCTTTGGACGACATCCTTAAGCGCGGCAGGGTCCGTAATATAAAAACCCACCTCCCCCGTGTAAATACCTGGCTCACACTCACCCAGCCCCTCCAGAACGTCAAGACTCGCATAAATCTCGTTATCCGCAACTCCCGCCGTCGGCCCGGCCGGAGCCTCCGGGACCTTCCGCTCATAAATTCCGGAAACCCGGACCTCGGCAAAAGCCGTTTTAACCGGGATTTCGTCAATATATGCGCCGTCCGACTCACCGGGCCTCGCATGAGCCAGCGTCAGTCTGTCTCCAACCCCTATGCCATTGGCCTCTGCCAGCCGTCTGCTGATCAGGATTTTCCCCCGGTCCTCCGGCCTGATATGCCTTCCCTCCGTCAAAACGGCCGTCTCCTCCGCAAAGTCCACGGCAAGGGCAGAAAACCGAAGCGCCGTCACCCTGCCCATGTTGCTTTCATCCGTATGCCTCTCGCCCGGTATAAACTGAATCGCATCGCTTTTGGCAAATCCGTAATTGATGGGATTACAATACCTGATCTCACCAGTCCCCATCACCTCCCCGATCTCTTTTTCCGTGATACGGACATGATTTTCCTTCACCTGCGTTCCGCCGTCCTCCTGTACCGACACCTCGGCATTGGCCCTGATAAACAATGCAGCTCCGACAGAAACCCGGATTTCCTCCTCAAGCCTCTTAGACATACGCAGAATGCCAAAGCACGAAACCAGGAAAACCGCCGGCAGGAATATCACCAAAAACAGGCCTGCGGTTTTTCCCTTCTTGCGTGCCAGATAAGCAAACGCCCTCTGTATGAAATTCATCTGACCGCTTCCGCTCCTTTCTCCAATTTTCCCTTTCCATCCAAAGCCTGCTGCGCCCGGCTTCTCCGTTTTCCAGGATCCCACTTCCATGGCGCAAAAGGCTTTCTTAGAAACTATACCTCTCTTTGATTGGCTTTTGATTCGATATGGATTTGTTTTTGATTTGTTTTTCCTGAATTCTTCATTGGATGTTTTTCATTTGATTTAGAAATTATTCATTTAGAATATAGAAGAAAAAGGCCACGCCACGCCCGGTATTCTCCATATGACAGGCCATGCCGTGCAGATCAAGGATCGTCCTGACCACATAAAGCCCCAGGCCGCTCCCGCCGGTCGCCTTGCTTCTCGACCGGTCCGTCCGATAAAAGGGCGTGAACATATGCGCAAGGTCCTCTTCCGGAATCGAAACCCCGGTATTTTCAATAACGAGGGCCCTCCCGTTTCCGCAGGATTCCGTGGAAATGAAAACATCCCCGCCGCAGGGAGAATGCCGGACGGCATTGCCAATGACATTGGACAGCGCCTTGCTCCAAAGATTGGGATTCACAGACAAAACCTGATCCTTACGGATGTCCTGATGTATCCGAATCTCTTTTTCCCGCGCAAGGGGCAAAACGGCCCGCACCGCCTCCTCCGCCGTCTGCTTCAGCGAAACCTCTTCCAGCGAATCCCGTATGTCCATACATTCCATTTTCGAGATGGCAATGATCTCCCTGACAAGATGCTCCATGTTTTCCGCCGCCTTAAGCGCCTCCGGCAGATATTTCTCATGATTCCGATAATCCCCGTATCCCAGGATCATATTTTCCAGCTGCCCCTTTAAAATAGTCAGCGGCGTTTTCAGTTCATGGGACACCGCCGCAAAAAAACTCCTCAATTCTTCCATGGCCCCCCGCAGCCGGTCCGCCATCGTATTCAGGCTGGAAGCCAGCACACCGATCTCGTCACAGCGCTCCACCTCGCATTTCCAGGACACGTCAAGAGAAAGCATCCGCTCAGAAATCCGGCTGAGCCTGGCAATCGGCGCAACAATAGCCCTGCTGCATATAAAGGCGCTCAAAAACGAAAGCAGAAAAATAATCCCAAGGACCACCGGCAGAAAACGCAGCATTAAAATTAAAATCGCATCCGCCGTCTGCGATACAAAGGAAACTACCAGCCCGTACTCCGCCTCTCTGTCCGAAAATGTAACTGTGGTGGCAATGCTTGAGGTTTGAGCCGTAAGCTCCCTCCCTCCCCCGATTTCCCCGAAGCTTAAAGCGCCCTGGCCGTCGCCAAGCACCGCCGCCACGTGATTCTGAATACAAAAATCATAGATCACGCCGCCGGCCTCCCCATAGGGCATCTCCTCCAGCCGGGAGACAAGGATTTCCATATTGGCATCCAGCGTTTTGTCCGACACCGCCTGATACTGCCTGGGCAGGACCGCAAGTACAATCCCATAGATCAGCATGCTGCAGAAAGCGAGGGCGGAAAAGACCCAGATAAACACCTTCAGGCTCAGGCTGCTTTTAATTCTCCTTCGCAATTTTATATCCCACTCCCCTCACCGTTTCGATAAGATCAGCCTTCAGTTTCCTGCGCAAATTCATAATGTGGAAATTCACGCCCTTTTCACCGCCCCCAAAATCATACCCCCAGATCAGGCTTAAAAGCTCGTCCCTGGTAAAAACCCGCCCCCTGTTTTTAAGAAGCAGCAGGAGAATCTCAAATTCCAGATAAGTAAGCGCCACCTCGTTTCCGGAAACCGTAACCCTCCGTTCCGTCTCACTTAGCGTGAGCTCCCGGCAGCGAATCCAGTCAGGCGCAGGCTCCGGCGACGTTCTCCGCAAAAGGGCCTCCACCCGCTTTAAGACAAGCTTTATGGAAAACGGCTTTGTAATATAATCGTCCGCCAGCTTGTCGAAGCCCCTGATCTGGGCATCCTCCGTGTCAAGCGCCGTCAAAAGGATAATGGGGACCTGCGACTTCTGCCGGATTCTCCCGCATACGGCATACCCGTCAAGCCCCGGCAGCAGAATATCCAGCAAAATAAGATCAAACTCCTGTCTGCGAAAAGCCTCAAGCCCCTCCGGCCCGTCCGATGCCTCGGCCACTTCATATCCCGCACAGACAAGCGGCTCAGCCAATATCCTTCGTATCGCCGCTTCATCCTCAACAATCAGTATTTTTTTACCCATATACAGACCTCCGGATAAAATTATAACAGGTATTGATTTGTTTTTGATTAGCAGGCCGGCCCAGGCCCAGACAGAAGGCCAAAACCGTCAATCCCCCTTCGGCAAATGACAGTCTCCCCACGCTTTCATATATTCGATAACCTCCATAAAGCTCTGCCCCAGCTCAGACAAGGTATATTCCACCCTCGGCGGAATCTCCTTAAAGTCATGCCTCACCAAAAATCCGTCAGCCTCCAGCTCCCGAAGCTGCTTTGTCAGAGACGATTCCGTGATTTCACCGATCTGACGGCGCAGCGCCCCAAATCTTCGAATGTCACAAAAAGCAATATAATAAAGAATCTCCAGCTTCCACTTGCCGCCCAATATCTTCTGAAGCGTCGACATAGTCTTACAGCGCTGAATTGCAGTTTCCGTCTTTTTCATTTCACAAATCCTCCTGACAGGCATTATAATCTTACCGTACTCAAAAAACAAGGTACTGTAAAAAAGTACCGTACTTTTTATTTTCCCGTACCGCTGCTATAATGTCAAAAAAACAAAGGAGGTCCCGACATGCATTACACCGGAACCATATGGAGGCCGCCCTATGAAGCCTCCTCACTGCTGCTTGAAGTAACGGCAGGCTGTACCCATCACAAATGCAAATTCTGCACGCTCTATGCCGATCTGCCTTTCCAGTTCAGAATGTCGCCCCTGAAGGACATCAAAAGCGACTTGCTGGAGGCACAGCTTTGGAGCACTGATCCCATCTCGATGCTGACGGCCCGTCTGCAGGGAATCCCAGGGCCGGAGCACATCCGGCGGGTCTTTTTGGTCGGGGCAAATCCCTTCGTCCTAAAATACGGGCGGCTCATGGACATCGCCGGCCTGATCCGCCAATACCTCCCTTCCGTCAAAACGATCGGATGCTTTGCCCGGATCACGGATATCACACCAAAATCAGAGGAAGAGCTGGCCTCCCTCTGCCAGGCCGGATACGACGGCCTGACCATCGGGATCGAAACCGGCGACGACGAAGCCCTGCGCTTTATGAACAAAGGCTATGCC
>CATJIW010000037.1 GCA_949740745.1 uncultured Lachnospiraceae bacterium
CCAGCACCCGGTCCAGCTCCTCCATTCCGGTGGACGTCCGCGCCTCGCCAGATGCCTCGATTTCCGACAGCCTCTTCGGGCGAAGCTCCCCGGCAGCCAGAAAGCGTCCGGCAGCCGTGCTTCCTCCCGTCCCCCGGCTCACGCCCACAGGCCGCCCGCCCGGCACCCCGTCTCTTCGGACGGGAGCCTCCACAAGGGTGTTCCATTCCCGGCACCCCGGGCACTGCCCCATCCATTTCGCCGACTCATATCCGCATTCCTTGCAAAAAAATACCGTCGCCTTTGACTTCGCCATCTCAGTCTCCCTCCCAGGCCAATCAATCCGCCTGCCGCCGTTTAAATAAAACCCACGGCGGCATTTGTCCTTCCTCTGCAAACTGAAAAATGCGGAAACTTATTCGATTAGGAACAAGCTCCCGCATCCACATTCTTCTATCTTTTCCTGACCTCCACTGCCGCCTGTGCGCCTTCGGCAAGCTCCACGCTCAGGGTAAGCTTCCCGCTCCGGCCCGTCCTCATGACCCCTGCGTCCTCGGACCCGATCTTCACGTCGTATTCGCAGTCGTCGGAAAGCCCCAGGGTGATCTGCGCATCCTGTCCGCCCTCCACGGTAAAGGACACTCCCGTATCCGCTGCGGCAAATTCATTCACCGCCGTTCCCGGAACGGATTCGTACACGAACATGCCGTTCCTTTCCAGCTTCGTGATATCCCGGCAGGTCTTCACCTTGTAAAGGTCCCCCTGAAACTCATAATCCTGAAGCTTCGCCTTCACCTCCAGCGTATAGTCCCCAAAGCTGAGGGTTCCGTTTTGTTCCGTCCGTAATAATTCTTTTACCGCCGACATCGCCTGATCCTCCTGATTCGTTCCATAAAATTTTGCCACGGGCATTTTCGCTTTGCGAAATTCTTTCTGGTTGTCCTTATTATAGTATACAATCCGACTTTTTTCCAGATGTTCCGGCAAAAAAAATCATTTCCCGCCAGTTATCCCTTTCTGGCAAACAGAAGCCTTCCCTCCTCTGCCGATATGGTCACCGTATCTCCTTTTTTGACAGTCCCGTCCAGGATCTCTTCCGCCAGCTTATCCTCCACCTCGCTCTGGATAATCCGCCGCAGGGGCCTGGCCCCGTACTTCTGGTCGTAGCCCTTGTCGATGATAAAGGCCTTCGCCGTCTCCTCCAGAGAAAGATCGATTCCCATCTGGGCCTTCGTCCGTTTCGCAAGGCTCTCCATCATAATGTCCACGATCTCGCCCATATGGCTCTTGTTCAGCGCATGGAAGACGATGGTCTCGTCGATCCGGTTTAAAAACTCCGGCTTAAAGATCCGGCGCACCTCCTCCATGACGCCGTTCTTCATATATTCATAATCCTCCGTCTCGCTGCTCACGGTCCCAAAGCCCAGCCGCCTGGGCTCAATGATCCGGGACGCCCCCGCATTGGAAGTCATAATGAGGATTGTGTTCTTGAAATTGATCTTCCGTCCCCTAGAGTCGGTGACGTGGCCGTCGTCCAGGATCTGCAAAAGGATATTGAACACGTCGGGATGGGCCTTCTCGATTTCGTCAAAAAGGATAACCGAGTAGGGGCTGCGGCGTACCTTCTCGCTGAGCTGGCCGCCCTCCTCGTAGCCCACGTATCCCGGCGGCGAGCCGACGATCCTGGAAACGCTGTGCTTCTCCATGTACTCGGACATGTCCACCCGGATCATGGCGTTCTCGCTTCCAAACATGGCTTCCGCCAGCGCCTTGGAAAGCTCCGTCTTCCCCACGCCGGTGGGCCCCAGGAACAAAAACGAGCCAATGGGGCGGTTGGGGTCCTTTAATCCCACGCGCCCTCTCCGGATGGCCTTGGAAACGGCGCTCACCGCCTCCTCCTGGCCCACGACCCTTCCGTGAAGGATCCCTTCCAGGTTCTTAAGCCGCTCCGCCTCTCCTTCCGAAAGCTTCTGCACCGGGATCTTTGTCCATCCGGACACCACGTCGGCAATCTCGCTTTCCGTCACGTAAAGCCTCTTGCTGCTCTTTTCCTTTTCCCATTTGGCAAGGAGCTTCTCCTTCCGCTCCTTTTTCTTCAGCTGCTTCTTCTTAATCTCCCCGGCCTTCTCATAAGCCTCTGCCTGAATGGCCGCCACCTTCTGCTCCTCCAGGCGGGAATATTCCTCCTCCAGCTTTCCGATCTCCTCCGGCGCCACATAGGTGGTCAGCCGCACCTTGGAGGACGCCTCGTCGATGAGGTCGATGGCCTTATCCGGCAGGAACCGGTCGTTAATGTACCTGGCCGACAGCTTTACCGCCGCCTCAATGGCATCCGGGGTAATGGTCACCTGATGGTGTTCCTCATACTTGTCCTTAAGGCCCCTCAAAATGGCCGCCGCCTCTTCTTCCGACGGCTCCTCCACCATCACCGGCTGGAACCGCCGCTCCAGGGCCGCATCCTTTTCAATGTATTTCCGGTACTCGTCAATGGTCGTGGCGCCGATCAGCTGGATCTCGCCTCTCGCCAGGGAGGGCTTTAAAATATTGGAGGCGTCTATGGCGCCTTCCGCCCCTCCGGCCCCGATAATGGTATGGATCTCGTCGATAAACAGCAGCACGCTGCCGTCGGAGCGCACCTCCCTGAGCACGTTCTTAATCCGTTCTTCAAATTCACCCCGGTATTTGGAGCCGGCCACCATTCCGGAAAGGTCCAGCGTCACCACCCGTTTTTCCTTCACCGTGTCCGGAACGCTTCCTTCCACGATCTTTCCGGCCAGCCCCTCCGTGATGGCCGTCTTCCCCACGCCCGGCTCACCGATCAGGCAGGGATTATTTTTCGTCCTCCTGCTCAGGATCTGAATGACCCGTTCGATCTCCCGCTCCCTGCCGATGACCGGATCCAGCTTCCCTTCCTTAGCCAGAGCCGTCAGATCCCGGCTGTAGGCATCCAGCGTCGGGGTGGCGCTCTTTCCCCTGCCCCTGGCCCTGCCGTCAAGCTCATCCTTGTACCGGGATGTGTCGGCCCCCATGGAGGCCAGAAGATCCACGTACATCCTCTGGAAATTCACATTCATAGTGGCAAGCAGCCTGGCCGCCGAGCACTCGCTGTCCTTCAGCATGGCAATAAGGATATGCTCCGTACCGATCAAAGCCGACTTAAACTGGACCGCTTCCCGGTAACTGTTTTCCAGGATCCGGTCCGCCTTGGGAGAATAGCCGCCCCTCTCCTCCGTTTGTACCGGAGACGCAGGCGCAATCAGCTTCTCGATCAGTGCCAGAACCCGCTCCTCCGTAATCCCGTAATTTACAAGCACCCGGGCGGCTGCGCTTGTTCCTTCCCTGAGAAGCCCCAGAAGAATGTGCTCCGTTCCCACATAGCCCTGCCCCAGGGCCCCGGCCATTTCTGCGGCAAGACGGAGGATCTCTTCTGCCTTGCCCGAAAATCTGTTGTTGTACATGTCATCCTCCTATCGTCTCAGACCAGCTCCGGAAGCAT
Organism: uncultured Lachnospiraceae bacterium; assembly: GCA_949740745.1. Taxonomy (GTDB): domain Bacteria; phylum Bacillota; class Clostridia; order Lachnospirales; family Lachnospiraceae; genus Lientehia. The sequence continues at coordinate 3,476 of CATJIW010000037.1, forward strand.
CCTTCGGATGTAGCCTGCCCTGGCCTGATTCAGGTCGTTTTCTTCCTTTTCCGGAGAGAGCAGCCGGATATTGGCCGGCTGGATCTCCATCATCAGCCGGCAGAGATTCACCGGCTTTTTAAACTGCAAGAGCCCCTCCATCTCCCCGGCCCGCACCTGGGAGAGGTAAGTCATGGCCTCTTTGATATTCAGCTTTCTGGCATACCGGAGCACCCCGTAGGACTTAAAAATCTCATCCTCCATATCCGTCCGGTGGTTCTTTAATGTCACGGACTTCATCTTCCGCTCGCTGGCCGCCAGCCGGTCCGCCATCTGCTTCACAAGAGAAATCACCTCTTCCTCCGTGACTCCAAGAGTCTTCTGATTGGAAATCTCGTACAAAGAGCCGTAATTTTCATTGCCGTCCCCGTAAACGCCCCGGACGGCCACGCCGAACCGGCCGATCTCCGCCACCAGCTTGCCAAAGCGCTTCCCGGCAGAAAGCAGGGGGAGGTGCAGCGTCACCGCCGCCTTAAGCCCCGTCCCCACATTGGTGGGATAGGCTGTCAGATACCCGTACTTTTCATGGAAGGCATAAGCAAACCGCTCGTTGACATAATCATCCAGCCGGTCCGCCTCCTCCCAGAGCCTTGAAAGCTCTGCCTGTCCGCTCATGCACTGGAGCCTCAGATGATCCTCCCCTGCCAGAGTGATGCTCACGGTCTCGTCCTCCGACAAAAGCAGGCCCGCCGCCCCTGCGTTTTCCGCACCGGCCCCGTTAATGGCGCATCGTTCTCTGAGGGCATCCCGCTCCGTCTCGCCCATTAAGGAAAGCGGCAGGCTCCGAAAGTCCTTTCCGCAGACGCTCCCGATGTCCTTCAGCCCTTCCTCCAGCTTCCCCGCCAGTTCCTTCCGGCCCTCGCCGGAAAGCTTCACCGGAAAGGGGTAATGCATGAGATTCCTCACCAGGCGGATCCTGGAAGACACAAATACATCATGCTGGTTTTCCGTTTCCTGATACCATTTAAGCATGTTCCCCCAACCTTTCCTTCAGTTCTCTGATCTCGTCCCGGTAACGGGCCGCCGCCTCATA
>CATJIW010000038.1 GCA_949740745.1 uncultured Lachnospiraceae bacterium
GGCGAGCGGCTGACCCCTCTTCCCTCCATGCCGGAATGCATGCTTCTTCTGGCAAAGCCGCCGGTCAGCGTTTCCACGAAATTCGTATACGGGAGCCTGAAGGCGGACAGCCTTCCCTTTCACCCGGACATTGACGGGATCCTTAAAGGACTGGAAGAAAAAGATCTGGCCGGGATTGCCTCCTGCCTGGGAAATGTGCTGGAGACCGTGACTATACCTGCATATCCGCAGATTCAGAAGATCAAGGACCGGATGAACGAGGCGGGCGCTCTGGCGTCGCTTATGAGCGGGAGCGGGCCGACGGTTTTTGGTATTTTTACGGACCGGGAAGCGGCCTTCAGGGCCGGAAGAGAAATACGGGCCGGCGGGCTGGCCAGACAGATTTATACGGTAAGGCCCTTTCATGTGGACGGGCGTGATCGGAGGTAATCAATGGACACGTGGAAAGTGAATGAGAACGAATATCTTCCTCTGAGGGACGTGGTATTTAATACCCTGCAGCGGGCGATTCTCCGGGGAGAGCTGATTCCCGGCCAGAGGCTGATGGAGATCCAGCTTGCGGAGAAGATGGGAGTCAGCCGCACGCCCGTAAGAGAGGCTATCCGGAAGCTGGAGCTGGAGGGGCTGGTGGTTATGATTCCCAGAAAGGGCGCCGAGGTGGCCCATATTTCAGGGAAAAATCTGAGAGACGTGCTGGAGGTGCGCCGGGCCCTGGAGGAGCTGGCCGGGGAGCTGGCCTGCAAGCGCATGACAGAAGAAGAGTTCCGGCTGCTGGAGAAAGCGAATCATAAGTTTACTTCCGTGCTGGGAAGCGACGATATCACGGTGATCGCCCAGGCCGACGAAGCGTTTCACGGCCTGATTTATCAGGCGACGGATAATGAACGGCTGATTCAGATGGTGAACCATCTGAGAGAGCAGATGTACCGTTACCGGATCGAGCATATCAAGGACCGGTCCCAGAGAAGGGTCCTGGTGCAGGAGCATCAGGAGATTATGCGGGCGCTGGCCCTGCGGGATGTGGAGGCTACCAGACGGACCATACGGAATCATATCAATAAACAGGAGATCACCGTGGCGAAGCATATTAAACGGCAGGAAAAGGAGGACTGAAGGAGACCTTCGGGCGTCCGGAGGGCTCAGAGCAGTTCTGCGAGCCATTCGGCCAGGCGGAACCGGATCCTGGGCCGTGTTTCGGAGGCGGGCTGTCCGGATTTTTCGCCGTCGGGCAGCAGGGCTTCATAGGTGTCCTCGTCAAGCAGGGTCTGGAGCTCTTCCTTGGAGTCCTCCGGTACGATGCCGCAGGCGGCGTCCACAAAGCAGAGATAGGGGTAGAGGACGCACCACCAGTTTTTGCCTTCCCCGTCTCCGATGACGATGCGGAAGGCGTCGTAGGTGCCGCAGGGGAACGTCAGGTCTCCGTAGGACTTGGTCGGAAAGTACCAGGGCTCTAAAGAGAAGGAAACGGAATAGTCAAAACCGGCCGAGGCGATGACGTCTTCGGCGATTTTTTTTAGTTCGGCTTCATGGGAGGTAAGGAAGGCCTTGGTGGAAGCCAGGTCCGCATCCTCCGGGAGGGAGGCTTCCAGGTAATCAAGGACGGCGGCCTTGACGGAAAGCTTGAGGGCCTGATCCTCCTCGGAATCGCTGTTGGCGAGAACGTGGAACCGGAGGATATGGCCGGCCAGGTCCTCATGAACGGCCTGCACGGCCCGGCTGGAGGAAATCCACAGGAAAAGGGTCCCCGTACAGAGGAGGGTCAGAAGGAAGCTGAGGAAGATCCGGTCTTTTTTCATATTTTTATACTCCTTTATGTAAACTGGTATAGGGAGAGTGTTCCCATTTTTCGGATTTTATTACAATTTGACATTGAAGAAACGGGGAAAGAAAGGTACAATAGGAGGGAATCTGGAAAAAACGGCGAAAAAGCAAAGAAAAAGCATAGAGAGAGCATAGAAAGAGGGCGTTCCAATGGCAAAACAAAGGGTGGCGGTATTTTTCGGAGGACAGTCGTCCGAGCATGAGATTTCCTGCCTTTCGGCAGTCAACGTGATTGATAATATTGATCGGGATAAATACGAGGTGACGCTGGTCGGCATTACGGAGGAGGGAGAGTGGCTTCTTGCGGACGGTGCGGACGACGTCCGTTCCGGCGCCTGGAGGGAGAGCCCTGTCCGGGCGGTGCTTTCCCCCGATGCGAAGCATCACGGCCTTCTGATCCTTGACGGGGAGAAGACGGCTCCCCTGAAGATCGACGTGGCTTTTCCGGTGCTTCACGGGCTTTTCGGGGAGGACGGGACCATACAGGGGCTTTTGGAGCTGGCGCAGATTCCTTATGTGGGCTGCGGCGTGCTGGCCTCCGCCGTTTCCATGGATAAATATTATACGAAGCTGGTGGTGGAGCGGCTTGGCATCCGGCAGGCGGCTTATGTGGCGGTGAGAAAGGAAGACCTGTCGGATACGGAGGCGGTCGTTCGGAGCGTGGAGGCGGAGCTTTCCTATCCGGTGTTCATAAAGCCCTGCAACGCAGGCTCTTCCAAGGGGGTTTCCAAGGCGGAGGACAGGGAGGCGCTGGTGTCCGGGCTTTTGGAGGCGGTGAAGCATGACCGGAAGCTGCTGGTGGAGGAGACAGTCGTGGGACGGGAGATCGAGTGTGCGGTCCTTGGCGGCATCGGGGCGGAAGCCTCCGGTGTGGGAGAGATACTGGCTGCGGCGGATTTTTACGATTACGAGGCGAAGTACCACAATGCCGAATCCAAGACGGTGCTGGATCCGAACCTGCCGGAAGAAACGACGGAGGAGGTTCGGCAGGATGCGGTCCGGATCTTCCGGGCCGTGGACGGCTTCGGCCTTGCCAGGGTGGATTTTTTTGTGACGCGGGACGGAAACCAGGTGGTGTTCAATGAGATCAACACCCTTCCCGGCTTTACGGCCATCAGCATGTACCCCATGCTCTGGGAGCACAGGGGCGTTTCGAAGCCGGAGCTGGTGGAGCGGCTGATCCGTCTGGCGCTTTCCAGAAAGGAGCAGTGAATGGCGGGGAGTAATGCGCCCGTCGGGGTTTTTGATTCCGGCGTGGGAGGGCTGACCGTGGCCAGGGAGATCATGCGTCAGCTTCCGGAGGAACGGATGGTATATTTCGGGGATACGGCCAGGCTTCCCTACGGGACCAAGTCTAAAAATACGGTCATCGGGTTTTCCAGGCAGATCGTCCGTTTTTTGGAGACGAAGGACGTGAAGGCCATTGTGATCGCCTGCAACACGGCGACGGCCTGCGCCCTGGAGGAGATACAGAAGGAGCTGGCACTTCCGGTGATCGGCGTGATCGATGCGGCGGCCAGGGTGGCGGGGAGCGTCACGGAGAATGGCCGGATCGGGGTGGTCGGGACCACGGCCACCATTGAGAGCGGCATGTATGAGAAGGCGCTCAGGCGGTACAACGAGAAGGCCAGGGTCTACGGCAAGGCCTGCCCGCTCCTCGTGTCTCTGGCGGAGGAGGGCTGGCTCCACGACACCATCACCGAGGAGGTGGTCAGCCGTTATTTAAAGGACTTGCAGTATAAATCCATCGACACGCTGATCCTTGGATGCACCCATTATCCGCTTCTGCGTTCCACCTTCCGCAAAATTGCCGGCGAGGACGTGACTCTCGTAAATCCTGCCTATGAGGTGGCCATGGAGCTTCGGGAGCTGCTTTTTGCGGAAGGGCTTTCCTGTGACGGGAACGTGGGCCTGGCGGGAGAGAAATATGAGTTTTTTGTCAGCGACGCAGCGGAAAAATTCTGCAGCTTTGCGAATTCTATCCTGCCCTATGACATTGAGCAGGTGCGGCAGATCAGCATTGAGGATTTTGAAACGGAAGACTTCCGGGGGGGAGAGACATGCAGAAGGACGTGATTTTATTTATGGGCAGCCATCAGACCGGAGGCTCCGTGGACGACGACCAGCTCCAGCTTATTACCACGGGACAGTATTATTATAAGAACGGGAAGCATTATGTGATTTACGAGGAGCTTTCCGAGAGCGGGAAACAGAAGTCGAAGAATACCATCAAGATTTACGACGGCGGGGCAGAGGTTTTAAAAAGCGGGGAATCCAGCATCCATATGGTGTTCGGCCTCCATAAGAAGACCCTTTCCTACTATGACATGCCCTACGGGAAGCTGATGGTGGGGCTGGAGACCAATCACATGGATCTCCTGGAGGAGGAGGACCGGATCTGCCTGAAGCTGGATTACCGGCTGGAGGTGGACTACCAGCATATGGCGGACTGTGAGGTGGAGATCCGCATCGAGTCCAAGGATGCCTGCGAGGTGGAGCTTGGGTGACGGACAAAGCTGCCGCATTCACAATGTAAAAATTGTGAAGCGGCAGCTTTTCGGCTTTAAAAACGTTTCAGGGAAGCTATCTCGTCTTCGGTCAGCGCCCGGAAGGCTCCGGGGGCGAGGGACTCGTCCAGGACGAGGCTTCCCATGGAGATCCGTTTTAAATAAAGGACCGGTTTTCCGAGGGCCTGGAACATCCGCTTTACCTGATGGAACTTTCCTTCATGGATGGTCAGCTCCACAAGGCTGACCTCCTGTCCGTCTTCAGTTCCCGGAAGGGAGGGCGCTTCCGGAGAGGCGCCTGTCCTCGGAGCGAGAAGCCTCGCCTTTGCGGGAAGCGTGGGTGTTTTTTCGCCGATGTCGATGCCGTCCTCCAGCCTTGCCAGATCGTCTGCGGTCAGAATGCCGGCGGCTTTTACCAGATAAGTCTTATCCACATGATGCCTGGGCGAGAGCAGCCGGTGGGCCAGGGGGCCGTCGTTGGTTATGAGAAGCAGGCCCTCCGTATCCTTGTCCAGCCGCCCTGCGGGGAACAGGTCCCGTCCCGGGGCATCCTTTAAAAGGGAGAGCACCGTGGGAGCGGTGTTGTCTTCGGTGGCGGACACGTATCCGGCCGGCTTGTTTAACAGGTAATAAAAGAATTTCTGACGGGAGAGGATCGTCCCGTCACAGGCAATGCGGTCCGCTTCCGGATCCACTTTTTGCTCCGGCCTTCGGGCAGGTTCGCCGTTGACGGTGACAAGCCCCTTCTTTAACAGAAGCTTAACCTGGCTTCTGGTGCCGAGGCCGGCGTCGGCCAGGAGTTTGTCCAGACGCAGAAGACTCATGGGTTTTCCTCTCTTCCGGCCGGGGCAGCGTCGATCTTCCGGATGAACAAGGCCAGCAGGAAGGCGGCTGCTGCAAAGGCAAAGCAGAGCCAGAACACGGTCCGGCTTCCGGACAGTTCGTAGATGCCGCCGAAAAGGAGGCTGAACAGGGCGCGGCCGCCCATGAATACCGCATTATAAATAGAAGCGGCGGAGCCGATGGAGGTTTCGGGGACGACCTGGCGGATGTACTGGACGTTTAAGCCCGTGGTACAGGCCGTCGTTAAAAAGGTCAGGCAGGAGGCCGCAAAAAACAGCGGGACATTGGGGACCACGGCGAACAGGAACATCCGAAGGCTCATGGCTGCCGCCGAGACAAGGAAGAGGCGGCGGAAACCGAGCTTTGGCAGCAGGAACTTATTTAATAATAGAAGAAACAGGATTTCCGGCGCCGCTCCGATGATGGAATAAATGCTGACCAGATATTCTGCGGCTCCCAGGGTGGAAACCATGTGGAGGGACGTATAGGCCGTCACAACCTCTGCCAGGGCTCCTGTCATCAGGGCAAACAGGATGATAAACAGAAACCGTCCGTTCTTTAATAAGGAAGCAATGGCTCCGGCCCCGGCTTCCTTTTTGTCTGCTTCGGGAACGCCGTTTCCCTCCGGCGCGGTTCCAGGCGCTGCCGCCGGTTTTCTGCCCTGTCCGGGAAGAAAGAAAATGTTGACCAGGGAGCAGGCCATTGCCGCCATGAAAAACCGGAAGAACACGTGGTCCAGGCCGAACTGCCGGACCAGAAATGCGCAGAGGGCGCTTCCGGCGATCCAGCCGATGCAGCCGAAGCAGCGGATGCTTCCGTAGGGGCTGCCGGAATCGGAGCAGTAGCAGACGGTCTGGGTGTCGGCCATGGCCAGGATGGAGCAGCGGTTCAGCTCAAAGCCGATCCCCATGACGATCAGCAGGGCGAAGCCTGTCTGCAGGGAGAGGAGAAAAGAAAATAAAATCGTCCCTGCGGTACAGAACATAAGAATCTGCCGGTACTTTCCGGTCTTGTCCCCGATGGCACCGTAAAGGGGCATGATTATGAGGCCGGCCACCATGGAAACGGAGATAAAGCAGCCGATCAGAAAGCCGCTCATATGTAGATACTGCTCCAGATAGACGCTGACGTAGGAGTCATAGCAGCACAGGGCGGCGAGCGTAAGCAGATAATACAGGCGGAAACGGTTGGAATAATTTCTGGGCTTCTTCTGGTTCATGGACGGTTCCTCTTCTTTCTGTTTTTTCATTATCAAAAAAGCAGACGGCAAGGTAATATGATTAGCTCTGCCGTTTCATAGATTCTATCATGGGTGTCGGAAATACACAAGGGGAAAATGCGCACATTGACGGGAGGGAGGGTTTGGAGTAAAATAAAAAGGGCGTTTTTGACGCAGGGATAAAAAACGTCCGGAGAGGAGACTAAACAGAATGACAGAACGAGTACCGAAGCCGGGAGAATTTTACCGGCATTTCAAAAAGGGAGTGTATCAGATTATAGCCGTTGCGGAGCATTCGGAGACGGGAGAGGCCATGGTGGTGTATCAGGCGCTTTACCGGGAATTCAAGATTTATGTAAGGCCCCTTTCCATGTTTGTGGATAAAGTAGATAAGGAGAAATATCCGGAGGCGGTTCAGAAATACCGCTTCGAGCGGATCAGCCCGTCGGAGCTTTCCGGGAAAGACGGGGAACGGGAAGCCGGGCGGAAAACGGCCACCAGCCAGTCCATGGCGGCAGCCTGGAGGGAGAGCCAGGAGGACGCAAGGAAGGAGCAGGGAATGGCTTCTGCCGGGAGTGCAGCTTCCGGAGACAGAGAAGACGGTTCGGGAGCAGAGGGCGCAAAGGACGGCAGGATCAGCCCGAGGTTCCTGGAATTTCTGGATGCCAGGAGCTACGAGGCCAAGGCGGCGCTCTTAGATTCTCTTAAGAGGGAACTGACGGACGAGATGATCGACAGCATGGCCATGGCGGTGGATCTGGAGATCCCGCCGGGCCCTTTGGAGGACCGCAGACAGCAGCTTTCCCGGTGCCTGCGGACCATGGGCCGTTACGAGGCTCCCCGCCTGCGGTGAGGTGCAGATGGGCGGGCATTCCTGTTTCGGAGCGGAAGGCAGAAAAGAACAGGGATAAAAGAGCCGGTTTTTGCCGGCGTTTCTCGAAAATCACTTGACATCCGGCTTTTCCCTATATATAATAATATGGCGTGCGCAAAAATCATGTTGTTTTTGGTGCGCAAAAACAGATCTTTACCAAATATTACAGGAGGTGAAAAACATGCCCACATTCAACCAGTTAGTGAGAAAGGGTAGACAGACATCTGCAAAGAAAGCTACGGCTCCCGCTTTGTTAAAGGGATACAATTCCTTAAAGAAGAGAGCCACGGACGAGGCGGCCCC
>CATJIW010000039.1 GCA_949740745.1 uncultured Lachnospiraceae bacterium
CGGCAAGGGCGCCGGTCCCGGCACGGGAAAAGGGAGGATGGGAAAATGGAAGGCAGAAAGATCATTCAGGTGGAGGATGTGGTTCCGGTAAAGCTTCTGATTCCGCTGAGCATTCAGCATATGTTTGCCATGTTCGGTGCCTCGGTGCTGGTGCCGTTTTTGTTCGGGATCAGTCCGGCCATTGTGCTGTTTATGAACGGAGTGGGGACGCTGCTCTTTATCCTGGTCACAAAGGGGAAGGCTCCGGCTTATCTGGGCTCCAGTTTTGCATTTCTGGCCCCGGCGGGAATCGTGATCAGCAAGATGGGCTATCCCTATGCGCTTGGGGGATTTGTGGCGGTGGGCTTTTTCGGCTGCGTGCTGGCCCTGATTGTTTATAAATTCGGCTCCGACTGGATTGACGTCGTGCTTCCGCCGGCGGCCATGGGCCCGGTGGTGGCCCTGATCGGTCTGGAGCTTTCGGGAAACGCCGCTTCCAATGCGGGGCTTCTGGACGAGGTCATTGACCCGAAGAACGTCATCGTGTTCCTGGTGACGCTGGGGGCCGCCGTATTCGGGAACATCCTGTTTCGGGGCTTTTTGTCGGTGATCCCCATTTTGATCGCCGTGATTGCAGGCTATGGGGCGGCTCTTTGCTGCGGGATCATAGATTTCGCAGAAGTGGCGGCGGCTCCTTTTTTTGCCCTGCCCAATTTTCAGGCGCCGAAGTTTAACCTGGAGGCGATTCTGATTATCCTTCCGGTGCTTCTTGTGATTGCTTCGGAGCATATCGGCCATCAGGTGGTTACCGGCAAAATTATCGGGCGGGATTTGTTAAAGGATCCGGGGCTTCACCGTTCTCTGTTCGGCGACAATTTTTCTACCATGCTGTCCGGCCTGATCGGCTCGGTGCCGACCACCACTTACGGGGAGAATATCGGCGTCATGGCGGTGACGAAGGTGTACAGCGTGCGGGTCATTGCAGGGGCGGCCGTGCTTTCCATCGTGTGCTCCTTCGTCGGGAAGCTTTCCACGCTGATCCAGACCATTCCGGGCCCGGTTATCGGCGGCATTTCGTTCCTGCTTTATGGGATGATCGGCGCCTCCGGCCTTCGGATCCTGGTGGATTCCAGGGTGGACTATGGCCGTTCCAGAAATCTGACTTTGACTTCGGTGATCTTTGTGACCGGGCTTTCGGGGATTTCCGTGAATATCGGACAGATCCAGCTTACGGGAATGGTGCTGGCCTGCGTGGTGGGAATGGCCCTGAGCCTGGCGTTTTATGTGCTGGACCGGTTCGGGCTGACCAATGACCGGGGAGAGTGAGCGGATATGACGGCCGCCGCCCAGGGGGCGGGGAAGGGGAGACTCTTTATTCGGCCTGAGAGTCCCCGGTCCGGTAGTCGATTATGACGCCGGGCTGGACGTTGTAGCAGTAGACGCAGAAGGAAATCTCATCGTCTTCGACGGATTCGGCTTCCAGAAGCACGCCGGAGGCGAGGAGGCTGTCGCCTTCAAAAACAGGCGTGACCCGGTAGAGGACGTGGTGCTCCGTAAACAGGACGTAATCGGCGATCTCGTTCTCGAAGGGGAGCATGCCTTCTACGTTTAAGTATCTGGTTCCGGTGATCAGGTTCTGTTCGTTGGCGTTTTCGCCGGAGAGCTGATAGCCGATCAGGTGGCAGCGGTTGTACAGGTATTTTCCGCTGATGTGGTCATATTTTATGGTATGCCAGCCGGTGGGACGGACGCTCCCGATGCTGTCTCTCTCTTCGGTGGGCATCAGATCAATGCCGACGCAGGCGAAGGCCGGGCCGGCCCGGCCAAGGTCGTCCAGCTCGCTGTAGCTTTCGTATACGCCTCCCGGCTGGGAAGAGACCAGGGCCCTTTCCTCCTCGCTGAAAGAGGGGACGTTGTCATTGACAGTTATGTAAGGAGCGCCGGAATATGCCGGAATTCCGCCGGGGACCGGAGCCTTTGACGCATCGTCGGATGCCTGCGTTTCCGGAAGGGCGGCCGAAGGCTCCTGTGCTCCGGAGCCGGGCGTCTCTGCAGAAGTGCCGGGAGATGCCGGTTCCTGGACGGAGCCGGAAGAAGCGGATTCGACGGCAGGGCCGGTGGTTTCTGCGGCAGGAGCCGGCCCGCCGGGCTGCAGGGCGGGGTAGCCAAGGCCGAAGACCAGGGCGAGGGCCGCACAGATCAGAGTGAAGAGGGGCCCCTTTGAGGGCCGTTTTTTGATTGCCATGTGGTTTATCCTTTCTGTGTCATTGGTGTCGGGCAATTGCGAAACACAAAATGGTCGGAGTATTCTGGCAGTATGTCCGTTCAAAGCCTGCTGCGCCAGGC
>CATJIW010000040.1 GCA_949740745.1 uncultured Lachnospiraceae bacterium
ATATGCCAGATAAGAGAGGAAATTCGCAATCCGCTGACAACAGTCAGCTGCCTGCTCATAAAAGCAGCCCAAAGGACGGGCATGCTTTTAAATTACAAGCTCCCTACAAGCCCACAGGCGACCAGCCGCAGGCAATCGCCGAGCTGGTCAAAGGCTTCAAGGAGGGCAAACAATTCCAGACTTTACTGGGGGTTACGGGTTCCGGCAAGACATTTACAATGGCGAATGTCATTCAGGAATTGCAGAAACCGACGCTGGTTATCGCCCACAACAAGACGCTTGCGGCGCAGCTCTACGGAGAATTCAAGGAGATGTTCCCTGAGAACGCAGTGGAATATTTTGTCTCCTATTATGACTACTATCAGCCGGAAGCGTATGTGCCTTCGACGGATACTTACATTGAGAAGGATTCTTCGATCAATGACGAGATCGACAAGCTGCGTCATTCGGCCACGGCGGCTCTTTCCGAACGGGAGGACGTGATCATCATTGCGTCTGTGTCCTGTATCTATGGCCTGGGAAGCCCTATTGATTATAAAAACATGGTGATCTCCCTGCGGCCCGGCATGGAGCGGGACCGGGACGATATCGTGCGCAAGCTGATCGAGATCCAATATAACAGGAATGATATGGACTTTAAGCGGGGCTCTTTTCGGGTGCGGGGAGATGTGCTGGAGGTTTATCCGGCGTATTCGGAAGGGACGGCCTACCGGGTGGAGTTTTTCGGGGATGAGGTGGACCGGATTTCAGAGGTGGACCCTTTGACGGGAGAGGCAAGAAGCCGCCTGGAGCATATTGCCATCTTTCCGGCTTCTCATTACGTGGTGCCCAGAGAGAAGATGCTTCTGGCCACGGAAATGATTGCGGAAGAATTAAAGGAACAGACAGCGTATTTCCGCAGGGAGGACAAGCTTCTGGAGGCCCAGAGGATCTCGGAAAGAACAAATTTTGACATTGAGATGATGCGGGAGACGGGTTTCTGCTCCGGCATTGAGAATTATTCCAGGCATCTGACCGGGCAGGAGCCGGGAGAGCCGCCCTGTACGCTGTTTGACTATTTTCCGGACGACTTTCTGATTATTATCGATGAGTCCCATATGACAGTGCCGCAGATTCGGGGAATGTATGCGGGGGATCGTTCCAGGAAGATGACGCTGGTGGATTATGGCTTCCGTCTTCCTTCCGCTCTGGATAACCGGCCTCTCAATTTTGCAGAGTTTGAAGAACGGATCGATCAGCTTTTATTTGTGTCGGCCACGCCGGGACCCTATGAGGCGGATCATGAGCTGTTTCGGACGGAGCAGATCATCCGGCCCACCGGGCTTCTGGATCCGGAGATCGAGGTGAAGCCGGTGGAGGGGCAGATTGATGATCTGGTTTCTCAGGTGAATCTTGTGGTGGAGAAAAAACAGAAGGTGCTGGTGACGACCTTGACGAAACGGATGGCCGAGGATTTGACGGATTATATGAGGGAAGTCGGGATCCGGGTCAAATATCTCCATTCGGACATTGATACGCTGGAGCGGAGCGAGATCATCCGGGACATGCGTATGGATCTGTTTGACGTGCTGGTGGGGATCAACCTGCTTCGGGAGGGCCTGGATATTCCGGAGATCAGCCTGGTGGCAATTCTGGACGCAGATAAGGAGGGATTCCTGCGCTCGGAAACTTCGCTGATCCAGACTGTGGGAAGGGCCGCAAGAAATGCGGACGGCCGGGTGATCATGTATGCGGACACCATTACCGATTCCATGCGGTCGGCCATTGACGAGACGAGGAGAAGGCGGAAGCTTCAGGAGGCTTATAATGAGGCTCATGGGATTACCCCTACTTCGATTAAAAAAGCGGTGAGGGATCTGATCAGCATTTCCAGATCGGAGGAGGAGCCGGCCCGGGGCATGAAGCTTGAGAAGGAGCCGGAATCCATGAGTGAGAAAGAGCTTTTGAAGCTGATCGGCGAGGTACAGAAGAAAATGCAGAAAGCGGCGGCGGAGCTTGATTTTGAACAGGCGGCCGTGCTCAGGGATCAGATGATGGAGCTTAAAAAATATTTATATGAAATGGACAAGTGACAGGAGACGGACATGCAGGAGAGAAAGAGGATAGACACGAAGTATATCAGGATCCGGGGAGCCAATGAGCACAATCTGAAAAACATATCGGTGGACATTCCCAGGGATCAGTTTGTGGTGCTCACGGGGCTTTCCGGTTCGGGAAAGTCGTCTCTGGCCTTTGACACGATCTATGCGGAGGGACAGAGACGTTATATGGAATCGCTGTCTTCCTATGCAAGACAGTTCCTGGGGCAGATGGAAAAGCCGGAGGTGGAGAGTATCGAGGGACTTTCACCGGCTATTTCCATTGACCAGAAGTCGACTAACCGAAATCCTCGTTCCACAGTGGGGACGGTGACGGAGATTTATGATTATTTTCGTCTGCTTTATGCGAGGATCGGCATTCCCCATTGCCCGAAATGCGGCCGGGAGATCAAGAAGCAGTCGGTGGACCAGATGGTGGACCAGCTTATGGAACTTCCGGAACGCAGTAAGATACAGATTCTGGCTCCCGTGGTCCGGGGGCGGAAGGGCCGTCATGAAAAGGTGCTGGATCAGGCGAAGCGCAGCGGCTTTGTCCGGGTCCGCATTGACGGGAATCTCTATGAGCTGACGGAGGAGATTGCCCTGG
>CATJIW010000041.1 GCA_949740745.1 uncultured Lachnospiraceae bacterium
ACCAGCCACGGCGCCTATAAGTTCAAGCCCGGCACCGATCCCAAGCTTCGCTTTGATATCCTTGAGGAAGTGGCGAAGAGACTGCCCGGCTTCCCTATCGTTCTCCACGGTTCTTCCTCCGTTCCGCAGGAATACGTGAAGATCATCAACGGCAACGGCGGCGCTCTTAAGGATGCCATCGGCGTTCCCGAGGATCAGCTCCGCAAGGCGGCCAGCATGGCGGTCTGCAAGATCAACATCGATTCCGACCTTCGTCTGGCCCTTACCGCAGGCATCAGGGAGCATATGATGGCTCATCCGGATCATTTCGATCCCAGACAGTATCTGACTCCTGCAAGAGCATATGTGAAGGACGTTGTGAAGCACAAGATCACGGAAGTACTCGGCTCCGACGGCAAGATCTGATCGATTTTCATTTGCGGTTCGGGAGATTTCCGCAGACGGATATACCGGACAGAAAGCATGAAAAAATGGCTGCCCTTTTTTCTAAGGACAGCCATTTTCTTCGGGAAAAATTGTTTCAGTTCCCGATTTGGAAAGGGGAAGGCTTACTTACCTGCCATCTGTCTTTCCTGTTCCTCGATCATCTTCTTGACCATATAGCCGCCAACGGAACCGTTCTGGTAAGAAGTGAGGTCACCGTTGTAACCATTCTTTAACGGCACGCCAAGCTCGTTGGCCACCTCCATCTTGAAGCGGTCCATAGCCTCTTTTGCTTCGGGTACGTTTACCTGATTGCTGCTTCCAGAATTTTTAGTAGACATCTGAAGCACCTCCTTTTCGGTTGTTATTTGGTACACGCTTATTATGTGCATGCAGAAAAATAATACACTGGCAAGTTCTGATTTTTTTGTCAGAAACTGTAAATCATACGAGTTTTAGTGTCTTTGCTCTTGTCCTGCACAAAATATGGGAACTTGGGGCAAAATCAGGTAGACATAAAATTGTGAAAATGTTATACTTTCATATAGTTATACCTAGTATGATTTTACAAGGAGGAAGTGCAATGAATACGTTGGAACTCAAGAAAATGGCCAATGTAGTGCGGAAGGACATTATCCGGTCCGTCCACAGCGCCAAAGCGGGCCATCCGGGAGGATCTCTGTCTGCGGCAGATATTTTTACGTATCTGTATTTTGAAGAGATGAAGGTGGATCCGAAAAATCCGGATGCGCCGGACAGAGACCGGTTCGTCCTGTCAAAGGGACATACGGCCCCCGGTTATTATGCGGCGCTGGCCAGAAAGGGATTTTTCCCGGTGGAAGACCTGGTGACCCTGCGTCACATCGGCTCCCATTTACAGGGACATCCCTGCAAGCAGCACACCCCCGGCGTGGACATGTCCAGCGGTTCTCTGGGACAGGGCATTTCCGCAGCGGTGGGCATGGCTATCGCAGGTAAGTTTGACAATGCCGATTACCGGGTCTACACTCTTCTCGGAGACGGCGAGCTCCAGGAGGGACAGGTATGGGAGGCGTCCATGCTGGCGGCCCACAGGAAGCTTGACAATCTGGTGGTGATCGTGGACAACAACGGCCTTCAGATCGACGGGGACGTGGCGGACGTCAATTCTCCCTATCCGATCGACGAGAAGTTTAAGGCGTTCAATTTCCATGTGATCAACATCGACGGACATGATTTTGACCAGATCCGGGCGGCTTTCGAGGAAGCGAAGACGGTGAAGGGCCGGCCGACGGCGATCATTGCAAAGACCGTGAAGGGCAAGGGCGTTTCCTTTATGGAGAATCAGGCGTCCTGGCACGGAACCGCGCCCAACGACGAGCAGTTTGCGGTTGCAATGGCAGATTTGGAGAAAGCAGGTGAAGCATAATGGCAGAAGTAAAGAAGATTGCCACAAGAGAGAGTTATGGAAATGCGCTGGCAGAGTGCGGCGCAGAATATGAGAATCTGGTGGTATTGGACGCCGACCTGGCAGGCGCTACCAAGACGGCAACCTTCAAAAAGGCATTTCCGGACCGCCATATC
>CATJIW010000042.1 GCA_949740745.1 uncultured Lachnospiraceae bacterium
ATCAGCGCATAAATGCTGCCCAGGGTCAGCCCGTTGATTAACTGTTGTAAAAACACCTGCCTCCTACCTTTCTCTCTTGGATTTTACTGTACGGGGCGGCATTTTCATACCGCCCCCGAAAAAACAGGAAGATTAATATTCAACCTTTGCAAAATGTCCGTCCTTTACCGTATAGGCGCAGAGGGATTTATTGGCATAGTTATAATCACTGAAGAACAGGTGCTCCGTGGAAACGCTTTTATAGCCTTCATAAGAGACAATCGCTTCCACCAGGGCCTTCGGATCATCGGTGCCGACTTTGCGCGCCGCCAGAAGCGTCAGCATAATGCCGTCGTAGCAGTTCCCCGCAAAACCGTTGCAGGCTTCCGAATACGTGCTGTTATAATCCGTCATAAAATTAACCATAGTGTCGCTGTAGTTCTCTTTCGTGATCACGTCCTCAAAATAAGCGGGAAGCGTTCCGCAGTAGATTCCGTTATAAGCCTGCTCTCCGCACAGATCCAAAAACTCCTGAGTAAAGCACTGGCCGGGGCCGCTGAAGATCACGTCCTCGGAAACGCCAAGCTGGCGGGCCTGAAGGATTACCGAAGCCACGTCATAATACTCGCCGGAAGTATAAATGATATCCGGCTCCAGGGCGATCACCTCTGTCAGAAGTGCGGAAAAGTCCTTCGTCTCACCCGATACAAAAGAATTGCTGTATACGATCTCTCCGCCAAGCTCCGGCCACTTCTCCGTCAGGATGCTGTTGACGTTCACGCCCAGATCCGTGGTCGCATAAAGGATCGCCATCTTGCTTCCCTCGCCGGTGCAGGCAAACAGCGTGTCCGCTACGCCGTTGATCTCAATGGTGGCCGTCGGAGAAATGGGTACCAGCAGATCTCCCGTCTGAGGGAAATCCTGATGGGAAATATTGGGAGCGATCAGAGGCATCCCGCCGCCCTGGTAGATCGGGGCAGTGGCCATTCCCACGGAAGAGCCAAAAGTTCCCACCACCGCAAACACGTCTTTGTCATCAATAATCTGGTTGGCAAGGTTGGTCGCCTGAGTTACGTCGCTCTGGTCGTCCAGGATCTCAAGCCCCCCCTCTTTCCCCCCGAGCCCGCCGCTTTCGTTGAACTGCTTCACAGCCATCTCCAGGGCATTCTTATAAGCCATGCCATACTGGGAGTTCGGTCCCGTCAGGGGGATCGGGGATGCGATCTTCACCTTGTCATAGTTCTGATCTCCCTCTTCCTGCCCTGCAGCCTCCGTTTCCGCGCCCTCTTTGTCCGCAGACTCCTGGCCGGAAGCGTCCTTTTCCGTCTCCTGCTTCGGCGCAGAGGTTTCCTTCTTCTCATCTCCCCCGGAGCCGCAGCCCGCCATCAGCGACAGGACCATCGTCAGAGCCAACAATACACACAACAGCTTTTTCATCTTACTTCCTCCTTTGAATGAATTTGGATAAAATAGAATGATTATGTCCTTCTTTGAGAAAACGTTTTCTCAAATTGCACAAAACAATTCTACGGTTATTATATCTATTCGCATTTCATTTGTCAACTATTACTTTATCTTTTTATCAAATCCTCCGTTTATTATGCATAATTCCCTTTTCTTTTCCATTTTCATCCAGAACTGTCTCACTCCGTCTTCTTTATTTTAAGAAAACGTTTTTGCAGGATCCCTGTCAATTTATGAACAAAAATGTTCCCCGCCCGCCGCACAGGGCGCAAAAAGGAAAGACCGGGCCCCTCCTTCCGGAAGGCATTCCCGGTCTTTCCTTTTTAATCCCTTTTTTTAAATCCCTTTTTTCCCGCACACGTCCGCCAGACAGCAGCGTCCGCAGAAAGGCTCCGTCCTGGCTGTGCAGACCTCCCGCCCGTGATACACCAGGCGGTGGCAGAAGCTGCTGCCCTCCTCCGGCGGGATGATCTCCCAGAGCGCCATCTCCACCTTCTTCGGCTCCTTCACCCCGTCCACCAGCCCGATCCGGTTCACCAGGCGGATACAATGAGTGTCCGTCACGATGGCCGGCTTCCCAAACACGTCCCCCATGATCAGGTTTGCGCTTTTGCGCCCCACCCCGGGAAGCGCCAGAAGCTCTTTAAAATCCTCCGGCACCCGTCCGCCGTACTTCTCCTTCAGGATCTTCATGCAGGCGCTTATGTCCCTGGCCTTGCTCCTCCCCAGCCCGCAGGGCCGCACAATGGCCTCGATCTCATTCACGTCTGCCTCTGCCAGCGCCTCCACATCCGGAAATTTCTCATACAGCCGTTCCACGACCACGTTGACCCTGGCGTCCGTACACTGAGCCGCCAGCCTCACGCTCACCAGAAGCTTCCACGCCTGGTCATAATCCAGGGTGCAGTCCGCATCCGGATACTCTTCCTTTAATCGTCCGATTACGATCCCTGCAAGTTCCTCTTTTGTCATGATTTCCTCCTTTTTTACAAACGGGCCGGACACTCTTTCTCTTCCCGTTCAGGTCTGTTTTCTTTCATTTTACCACAGCGCCCTATTTTTACAATCTTCCTTTTTCGCAGGGGAACTGTTTTCAAACCGGCAAAAAGACGCGCAGGTGTTTTTTCATCGCATAAACACCTGCGCGCCTTTTTCTTCTTTCTTAAAACTCCTTCCTCTTATATATCTCCATGGAGACCACGCAGGAAAGCAGCAGAAGCGCTGCGGTCCCAAGCCCCGCTGCCGGAAGCAGGGAAAGAAGCCGTTCCGGAGAAAGGCTGATCCGTATCCCGGTTTTTTCCATGAGAAGAGCCGCCGCAAAGGGAATCAGGAAGATCAGGACCAGGATCACCCGGCTTTTTTCCGCTCCCATTTTAAAGAGCACCGGCATTACGACGGACAGAAACAGACAGGCAGCCATGACAGCCGCCCCCGCCACCCAGGCGTCCTGAAAGACCGGGCTCCCGCTCTTTATATTCATGCCGCACTGGATTGCCAGCCCAAAGGCGGAGGCCGCTCCCATGCAGATCAGGGCGAACAGATACTTGCTCATGACAATCTGGCCCCGGCTCACCGGAAGCACATTGACATAAGCAGTCCAGCCGCTTTTTTCTCCGTAACTGAAGGAGCTGATCACCAGCATGGTACAAAAGAACACGGAAAAAACCTGGACCCCCGCCATCTGTGTGCCAAACACGCCCAAAAGGTAATAAAGCACCAGCACGCCGGCATACATGAGGATCACTCCCCGCATGGTTAAAAATTCGTTTTTAATCAGACCCTTCATCATTTTCCCTCCCTGCTGTAGAATAACATAATCTCCTCCAGGCCCGCCCGGTCCAGGGAAAATCCCACCGGCGCCCGGTCCCTTTTCACAAGGGCTTCCACGCCAAAGGCCCCTTCCCGAAGCCCTGCCACCGCTTCCTCCGGAAGCGCCCTCAGGTCCTCCCTCGTCCCGTGGAAAATCCCGTGGTTCTCCAGAAGCCGGTCTTTTTCCTCCGAGAAAAGAATGCGTCCCTGATGAATGAACGTGATATAGTCACAGACCTTTTCCAGATCGCTGATGATATGGGAAGAAATGAAGATGCTCCGCCTCTCGTCCTGAATAAAGTCCTGAAAGCTTTCCAGAAGCTCCTCCCTGGCCACCGGGTCCAGACCGCTGGTGGCCTCATCCAGGATCAGGAGCCTCGTGTCGTGGGCCATGGCTGCCGCCAGAGAAAGCTTCATTTTCATGCCTTTTGAATACTCCTTGACCTTCTTATTCCGGTCCACGCGGCAGGAGCATAGCAGCCGTTCAAACTTCTCTCCGTCCCAGGTCCGGTAGATCCCCGCCAGGATGCGGCCCACCTGGGCGGCAGTCAGGGTTTCTGAAAACCCGCAGCTGTCCAGCACTGCACCAATCCCTTCCCAGGCGCCCCGCCTCATGTTCCGGCAGTCCTCCCCGAACACCTCGATGTCACCGCTGTCCCGGCGGATCATGTCCAGAATCAGCTTGATGGTCGTCGTCTTGCCGGCTCCGTTCTCTCCGATAAAGCCCATGATGCAGCCAGAAGGCAGCGTAAGGTTCACGTCCTCCAGGGCAAATCCCCGATACCGCTTCGATACTCCTCTTAACTTCAATGCGTCCTGCATAGCATTTCCCTCGATTCTCTCTACACTTTTTTCTTTACTCTTCCAAAAGAAGGCGCAGCATTTCCAGAAGCTCGCCGGAGGAAACCCCTCCCGCTCTGGCTGAGGCCACGGCCTGTTCCAAATGGCGTTCCGCCTCCTTAAGCTTCTGCTCCTTCAAAAACTCCCGGTTCGGTGCCGTCACAAAGCTCCCCTTCCCGGTGTAGGAGACAATGAAGCCCTCCCGCTCCAATTCCTCGTAGGCCCGCTTGGTGGTAATCACGCTGATCCGCAGCTCCTTCGCCAGAAGCCGCATGGAAGGCAGCGCATCCCCTTCCCGAAGTTCTCCCGCAATGATTTTCGCCTTGAACTGGGTCACGATCTGCTGATAGATCGGTTCCCCGTTTGCATTGCTGATAAAAATATTCATCTGTAACTCTCCCATGGGTACGCAATATTGTGTATATATAATATATACAATATGAACACGTGATTGTCAAGAGGAAACTTTAAATTTTTCTGCATGCGGCAAAAAGCACCGGCGCCCGGGGAGCCTGCTCTTTTGCTGCAAGCCCCTGAGGCCGATGCTTTTTTATTTTATTCGTTCTCCGAAGCTCCTGCCAGGCGTAGTTATGCCCCTGTCAGATACTCTTTCGTCGTCTTCAGGATCACGTCCACGTCCTCCCTCGTCACGCCGGCATTGGTTACCATCCGGAACATGCCCCGGTTTTCGCCGTTCACCCGGATTCCGCGGTCCAGAAGATAACCCGGATAACCTGCGCGCACCTCCTTTTCCGCCTCCAGACGGAAAAACACCATGTTGATCTCCACCGCATCCGGGTCACAGACCACTCCGGGAATCCGGGAAAGCCCTTCCGCCAGATGCCTGGCGTTTTCATGGTCTGCAGAAAGCCTTCCCGGCATTTCCTCCAGGGCGATCAGGGCCGGAGCCGCCAGAATCCCCGCCTGACGCATGCCGCCGCCAAGCATCTTCCGGTTCTTCCTCGCCTTCTCGATAAAGTCCCGGCTCCCGGCCAGCACGCTCCCGACGGGAGCGCAGAGTCCCTTGGAAAGACAGCAGGACACCGAGTCTGTATAGCGGGTGATTTCCTGAATGTCCACACCCAGGGAAACCGCCGCATTGAAGCACCTGGCCCCGTCCAGATGGACCGGGATCCCCCTCCTCTTTGCCATCTGGTGGATTTCCTTCATAACCCTGACCGGAACCACCCGGCCGCCGGCCAGGGCATTTTCCAGACAGATCAGGGAAGTTGTCGGACGATGGATGTCCTCCTCGCAGACGGCGTCCTCGATCATCTGGCAGTCCGGCATTCCGTTTTCAAAATGCAGCGTCCGCATATTGGCTCCGGAAAGCACCGCCACGGCGCCGACCTCGTGTTCGTAAATATGGGCCGAATCACTTACTAGGATCTCGTCCCCCCGCCTCGTCCAGGTCATAATGGCCGTCTGGTTGCCCTGGGTGCCGCTGGTCACAAACAGCGCCGCCTCTTTTCCGAGAATTTCCGCCGCCCGCTCCTCCAGCCGGTTCACCGTCGGGTCATCCTGATACACGTCGTCCCCCACCGGACAGGAAAAAGCCGCCTCCCGCATCTTTTCCGTAGGCTGCGTCACCGTATCGCTTCTCACATCAATCATATCCTCTTCCTCCTTTTTCTAATCCCAGGAAAAGCTCCTGGGCTCTCCCGTAAACTGCATATGGGCAAACCGGTTCTGCCGAAGGGCCTCGTAGAGCACGATGGCCACGGAATTGGCCAGATTCAGGGAACGGATATCCGGCAGCATGGGAATGCGGACCGTCGTCTCCCGGTGCGCCGCCAGAAGCTCCTCCGGAAGCCCTGCGCTCTCCTTTCCAAACATCAGATAGGCCCCCGGCTCATAGGAAACCTGCGTGTATGCCTTCGGCGCCTTGGTGGAAGCCATGTAAAGCTTCCCCGCCGCCTGCGGGTTTTTCTCCAAAAAATCCCGGTAGCAGTCATACACCGACACGTCCAGCCTGTCCCAGTAATCCAGACCCGCCCGCTTTACCGCCTTTTCATTGATCAGAAAGCCCAGCGGCCTGATCAGATGGAGGCGGCTTCCCGTCGCCACGCAGGTGCGGCCGATATTCCCGGTATTGGCCGGCATCTCCGGCTCCAAAAGCACAATGTTCATCGGGCAGAAACTCATGTCCATACCTCTTCCTTTTCCTTCTCCGGTTCCCGTAAGCTTCCTGATCTCATCCGGGGCGGGCCGGTTCAGATACCCCCGCGTTTCTCCGTTGATGATCAGGCGGTCCCTCCCCCCGGTCACCTTTCCGACCACGGCCCCGCAGATCCCCGCCTCCGCCAGCAGGCGCACAATGTCATTCCCGTTATCTGCCGCAAACAGCACGCATCCGCCGGACAGCAGGCCGTAGGGATTCAGCTCCAGGGCCTCGCAGATCTCAATGGTCTCCTGGCGGACCGGAATCTGCCTCAAATATACGGCAAGCCCTGCCCGATGCCGTTCTGCCATCCGCCAAAGCGCCGTATAAATGCCGCCCTCCCCCACCTTTTCCGCAAATAATCGTCCGCCCGCCGCAGCCACCGCCTGCTCCGGCCACCCTTCCGGATTACAGCAAAAGCCCTTGGCGGCATCCAGCAAATCCTTCGGAAGCGTTTTTCTTAAAACGGCTTCCCGTTCCCTGGCCGCACAGGCCGTTCCTTCCAGCCCGATATGGCCTCCCACCACCAAATCCTGTCCCGGTCTCATATCCATCCCTCCTGAAAACAGAAACCGCCGTTTCTCATCTGAAAACAGAAGCCTCCATTTATGATAACAATGGGGCTTCTGTAAAGTATACCATATTGTTTGAAGCTTCGCACCAGATTTCGTCTTTTTATTCCTGAGACGCAGAGCTCTCCGGAGGAGTGTCCTGCCCGGCAGGCGGCATCTGTGCGGAAACGCCCTGCGTGGTCGTCGGCGTCTGTTCCGGCGGCGCCTCTGCGGCGGGCGGCGTCTGGGCCGGTGTCTCCGGGGCAGGCGGCGTCTCCGGCTGGCCCGGCTCCTCCGGCTGTGCTGCGCCCGGATCCGTCTCCGGCTGCCCGATACCAGGATCCGCAGGCGCATCCGGCCCCCTCACCAGCTTTTGAGGCTTGGCCAGGTATTTATCCGTATGCA
>CATJIW010000043.1 GCA_949740745.1 uncultured Lachnospiraceae bacterium
CCACGCCCAGGGCGGCTCCGGCGGCATCGATGCACACGTCCCGCAGGGCGGGCGTCCGGCCGGAGGAAAACCTCTGATGGATCTCGTCACTGACGGCGTAGAGGACGGCCGTCCCCCAGGAGGAAAGCCAGGGGCGTCTCCAGGGACAGGCCCCGAAAAAGCCGCACAGGAAAAAACCAAGGACCGCGTATTCGGCCATGTGGGCCCCTTTCCGGATCAGCCACTCCGGCAGGCCGAGAAACTCGGACAGCGAGCCGCTCAGGGCCCCGGACTCGCTGCCGTTCTGGCCGGAAAAATAAAAAATCACTGCCATCCATAAAAGGGAGAGCGCCAGAAAAATCCGGCGCCTCCATGATTTCCCTTTATTCTTCATGCCCTTTTGCCCGGATCACATCCAGAACCTGCGACACATATGTTTCACAAAGCTCGTCGGTCCTCGCCTCCACCATGACCCGGATCACCGGCTCCGTGCCGCTCTCCCGAACCAGAATCCGGCCGTCGTTTCCGAGAGCCCTCCCGACCGCTTCCACCGCCGCCTGGACGTCCTGATCCGCCCTGGCCGCCGGCTTATCCTTTACCCGGATGTTCTTAAGAAGCTGGGGATAGATTTCCACCGGAGAGGTCAGCTTCCCCAGAGTCTCCTTTTTCTCCAGCATAACCTCCATCAGCTTCAGGGAGGTCAAAATACCGTCCCCCGTGGACGCATACTTGCTGAAAATAATATGCCCCGACTGCTCGCCGCCCAGGCGGTGCCCGTTGCCCACCATGTTCTCGTAGACGAACCGGTCGCCCACATTTGTCTTCTCATAGCGGATGCCGGCAATGTCAAAGGCTTTGTAAAGGCCGATGTTGGACATAACGGTAGTCACCACCGTGTTGGTATCCAACATCCCCCGCTCCTTCATGTAAAGGCCGCAGACATAGAGGATCAGATCCCCGTCCACCACCCGGCCGTTTTCGTCCACCGCAATGCACCGGTCCGCATCGCCGTCGTAGGCAAAGCCCACGTCCAGGCCGTTTTCCACCACGAATTTCTGAAGCACTTCGATATGGGTGGAGCCGCATCCCCGGTTGATATTGGTCCCGTCCGGCTCGTTGTTGATCACGTAGGTCTTCGCCCCCAGGGCGTCAAACACACTCTTCGCAATGGAAAAGGCACTGCCGTTGGAGCAGTCCAGCCCCACCCGCATATTCTTAAAGGAACGGACGGCAAGGGAAATGAGATAGCCGATGTACCGGTTCCTGCCCTGAGAATAATCCGAGGCCCGGCCGATCCCTTCCTTCACCGCAAAGGGAATTTCTCCGGATTCCCCGTCGATGTAGGCTTCAATCTGGGCCGTCACCTCCTCGTCCAGCTTCTCCCCCCTGCCGTTTAACACCTTGATCCCGTTGTCATAAAAGGGATTGTGGCTGGCAGAGATCATGATCCCGCAGTCAAAATCCTCCGTCCGCACCACATAGGACACGCTGGGCGTGGTGGTCACATGAAGCAGACAGGCGTCGCCCCCGGAGGCCGTAAGCCCCGCCACCAGAGAATACTCAAACATGTAGCTGCTGCGTCTGGTATCCTTGCCGATGACCACCCGGCACTTGTTTCCCGTCCTGGCCCCGTAATACCATCCAAGGAACCGCCCCACCTTGTAGGCGTGCTCCACCGTCAAAACCCTGTTGGCCTCTCCCCGGAAGCCGTCCGTACCAAAATACTTACCCATGCTCTGCTCCTGTCAATAATAACCTGCTTTATTCCTTGATGATTTTCAGATACCTGGAAAGGGCGTCCTGCCATGCGGGAAGCCTCTCGAATCCATTCGCCTCCAGCTTATCCTTCGCCATGCGGCTGTTCTTCGGACGCTTCGCCGCCGTCGGGAACATTTTCCCGTAGGTCTCGCTGTCCACCGGCGTCAC
>CATJIW010000044.1 GCA_949740745.1 uncultured Lachnospiraceae bacterium
GTCCGGGGATTTCAGGTCTATGGGTTTATGCGCAGGCAGAGGAGCTTCGGCCAGTACCGGCGCGTCCGCATGGGCCGGGACTTGCTGCTTTTGATCATTCTCCTGCTCTGCCTGCTTCCGGGGATTATCTGCGAGTGCTATATTAATCCGCTGCTGCTGAAGGCGTATTTTTAAGAAACCAGCTCCGCAATGTCGTAGATCAGCTGGCGGGACTCCTCCCAGCCCAGGCAGGGATCCGTGATGGAACAGCCGTAGACGTGGCCGCCGATCTTCTGGCTGCCCGGCTCGATGTAGCTTTCGATCATAACGCCCTTTACCAGATTCCGGATATCCATGGAATGGCTGCGGCTGTGGAGCACTTCCCTTACGATGCGGATCTGCTCCTTGTAGAGCTTGTTGGAATTGGAATGGTTGGCGTCCACGATGCAGGCCGGATGGACAAGGTCCCGCTTTGCATACATGTCGCAGAGGAGACGCAGATCCTCATAATGGTAATTGGGCTGGCTCTGGCCGTGCTTGTTGACGGCGCCCCGCAGGATGGTGTGGGCGTAGGGGTTGCCGTCCGTATGGACCTCCCAGCCGCGGAAAATAAAGGTGTGCCCGTGCTGGGCGGCCATGACGGAGTTTAACATCACGGAAAAATCGCCGCTGGTGGGGTTTTTCATTCCTGCGCCTACCTCCATGCCGCTGACCGTCAGCCGGTGCTGCTGGTTTTCTACGGAGCGGGCGCCGACGGCCACGTAGGAAAGCAGGTCGGACAGATACCGGTAATTTTCCGGATACAGCATCTCGTCGGCGGCGGAAAGGCCGCTTTCCTTCAGCACGCGCATATGGAGCTTCCGGATGGCCAGGAGCCCTTCAAAAAGATCCGGGGCCTTTTCCGGGTTGGGCTGATGCAGGATCCCCTTGTAGCCGTCTCCGGTGGTGCGGGGCTTGTTGGTGTAAATGCGGGGAACGATGAGCAGCTCTTCCTTTGTCTCCTCCTGCACCCTTACCAGCCTGGAGACGTAATCACAGACGGAATCTTCGTTGTCGGCGGAGCAGGGGCCGATGATCACCAGGAATTTGTCACTTTTTCCGGTCAGGACGTCGCGGATTTCCTGATCGCGCCTGTGCTTTGCCAGAGTGAGCTCCTCCGGAACGGGGAACTGGCGGCGTATTTCCGCCGGCGTGGGAAGCTTGCTGATAAATTCAAAACCCATGATAAGTCTCCTTTCTGTCAGGCATGTTTCCTGCCCATGTACCAGGTGAGAATGCCTCCGGCAAGGAAAAGGACGAGGCCGATGAAAAGGCCGGGCAGAGTGACGCGCCCCAGTGCGCCGGTGTTATAAAAGATCCCGAAGGGAGAGGAGAGGATCAGTCCCAGGATTGCGGCATAGGTGGAAACCGTATGTTTTTCAAACAGGTATTCGATTATCCTGGAGATCAGGAAAATGCCAAGGACCGCACCGAGCCCGAAGGGGATCAGGATCCTGCACTGGGACAGGAGGACGGAGAGGTCTCCGGCCCTGAGACCGTCCATAAACGTAGTAATGGAGTTGATTACCCCATAATAATAACCGAGGATCATAAGGATCATGGAACCGCTGACGCCGGGGACCACCATGGTGGCGGCGGCAATGATGCCCATGAAGAACAGAAGGATCATGGTGCCGAAGGACGGATCCAGGACGCTTAAGGTATCGTCCTTTCCCTGCAGCAGAGGCAGGACGACGGCAAATGCGAAAAGGACCGCAAAAGCCAGGACATTGACGGCGGTCAGCCGGCCGGAAGGGCTTTTTTTGATGCCGGCCGCCATATCCTTCACCAGGACGGGAACGCCGCCCAGGATCAGCCCCAGGAAGGCGAGGCAGGTGGGAAGCGGCTGGTTGGCCAGCAGGTATTCAATGGCATAGGAAAAGGCGACAATGCCGATCCCCGCCCCCAAAAGGACCGGAACCAGGGTGGCGGCGCTTTTTTTAAAATCCCGGAACAGATGGGTGATGGAGGAGATCAGCCGGCTGTAGATGCCCATGGAAACGGCCATGGTGCCGCCGCTGACGCCGGGGATCACGTTGGCGATGCCGATTACGGCGCCTTTTATGGTATCCAGAATAAAGTTCATAAATCGTTCCTTTCTTTGTCTGAGTCACAGGCCGGGAGGTCTGAGCCACAGGCTATGAGGCCTGCATTCTGCCTCCCATTATGGTGTCCGGGCCAAAGGGCATCCTGGCCCCGGTATCATATTATAGAAGGTATTCTCTGTAATGTCAAGAAAGGGGAAAGGGAAAGAATCCCCGTATTCCCTAAGAAAATCCTAAGAATTTTGGTGAATTTCTCCTATAGGAATTTGACTGAAAATCTGCTATATTCATGATGAGCTGCGAAATAAAAAAGGGCAGCAAAAACAGGAAAAGGGTTGGGACCATGGGCAGGTTTATGGAAAGGCTGGAGAAAAGGGCGAAGCGGCATCCGGCGCTTGCGGCGTTTTTCGCAGCCGTAGTTTTGAATTTTCTGGTGGAGCTTCTTTCCAGGCGCTCTCTTTTGGAGCCGCTTCTGTTTGCGGCCGTGCGGCCGCATATTTTTTTGTACAATGCCTGCATCATCTTCTGGTGCTTTTCCCTGCTGCTTCTGGTAAGAAGGAAGCTGTTTCTTGGGATCGTCATCGGTGTGGTCTGGCTGATTCTGGGCTTTGTGAACCTGGTGCTTCTCGGCTGCCGGGTCACGCCCTTTAACGGGGCGGACTTAAGGCTTACGAAGGATGCGATGACCATTGCCGGAAAATATCTGACCTGGTGGCATCTGGTCCTTATGGCCGCCGGGCTTTTGTTCCTTGCGGCGGGCCTGGCCGTCCTGTTCCGGAAGCTTCCGAAGGGACAGAAGAAGCCGTCCTATGTCAAAGGGCTCTTCTTTGCCGCATTTTCCCTGCTGGCCCTTTTCGGCCTTTCCGGCGTGGGGATGAAGACGGGGCTTCTGGCCGATCAGTTCGGGAATCTGGCGCAGGCTTACCTGGACTATGGGTTTCCTTACTGCTTCGCCAACAGCCTGGTCAACACAGGCATCAGCAGGCCGGAGGACTACAGCGTGGAAGCGGTGCAGGAGATCAAGGAGGAGGGGATCCTTCCGGAGAAGCAGGTATGGGCGCCCCTGATCGAAGAGGAACGGCCCATGGCGGTGGATGAGCAGGGGGTGGCCGTGACTGCGAAGACTCCCAACATTATTTTCCTGCAGCTGGAATCCTTCAGCGATCCCATGAAATATCTCCACATGAAATGCTCGGAGGACCCGATCCCGAACTTCAGGAAGCTGAAGGAACAGTATTCTTCCGGATATTTATGGGTGCCTGCCGTGGGGGCGGGGACGGCCAATACGGAATTTGAGGTGATCACCGGGATGAACCTGGATTTTTTCGGGCCGGGAGAGTATCCTTATAAAACGGTCCTTCAAAAGCAGGTCTGCGAAAGCCTCTGCTTTGACCTGAAGGAGACCGGTTATCATGCACAGGCCATCCATAACAATTCCGGCACCTTTTATGACAGATATACCGTGTTTTCCCAGCTGGGCTTTGACAGCTTCACGTCCCTGGAATATATGGCGTCCGGTTACGACAAGACGTATATGGGCTGGCCGAAGGACGAGATGCTCACAAAGCAGATCGCAAAAGTCATGAAGTCCACCACAGGCGCAGATCTGATCTACACGATCTCCGTCCAGGGGCACGGTTCCTATCCGGAGGAGAAGGTGCTTGACCATCCGGCGGTGAGAGTGAGCGGCCTTCCTTCAGAGGAGGAGACCAATGCCATGGAGTATTATGTGGAGCAGCTCCGTGAGATGGACCGCTTCGTGGGAGAGCTGGTGGAGTATCTGGAGGGCTGCGGGGAGGAGACGGTCCTTGTGTTGTACGGAGACCACCTTCCCAGCCTGGACCTTACGGAGGAAAAGCTGGAAAACGGCGACGTATTCCAGACGGAGTACGTGATCTGGGACAACATCGGGCTGGAAAGGGCCGTGCGGGATGTGGAAGCGTATCAGCTGGGAGCCTGGGTTCTGGATCAGATCGGGATTAGGAGAGGGACCATGTTCCGTTACCACCAGGGATGGCTCCAGGAGCCTGTGCACACGGAGGAAGAGACGGAAAAGTATCTGGAGGATCTCAAAATCCTGGAATACGATATTCTTTATGGAGATCAGGACGTGTTTGAGGGAGAGAACCCTTATGCGGCGACCAGCCTCCATATGGGAGTGCAGCCCATCACCATCAGCCAGGTCATGACTCAGAGCCAGGGCCTTTATGTCACCGGCTGGAATTACACGCCTTTCAGCGTGGTGTATCTGAACGGGGAGCTCTGCGAAACGGACGTGGTATCCATGAACCTGCTTTACTGCGGAGGGGTGTCTCTGGAGGAAGGGGAAAATGAGATTTTGGTATGCCAGGTCAGCGAGGACAACATTGTCTTAAGCGCCACCGAGCCCTGCATCGTGCACTATGAGAAAAAAAGCCGGGAATAGTACCGGAGACTGCAAAAGGGACGGCAGCAGGAGAAAAAGCATCTTTATGGTTGCTTCCGGGCAGTTCCTGTGGTATAGTTTAAATGTGCAGAAATAATTGCTGCGCCAGGTGCCTGCTTTTTGCAGGGAAAAGGGAATCAGGTGAGAGTCCTGAGCGATCCGGTCACTGTATGCAGAGCACGTTTCCCAAAATCCATTGCAAACCCTATCATGCGAGAAGGAGCGGAGACGTAAGAAGCTGTAAGTCAGGAAACCTGCCCGGCGTATGAGATGGGCTTCCGTGTAAAGCCGTAACATCTGCGGGGGATTTCCCCGGAGGTCGGCCTGTGGGTTGGGCGGACAGATTGAGAGGATCTCAGAGCAACTGAAAAGATGCACGATCGTTAACGCAGAGAATGAAGTTCGGATGCGGTGTGTTCCTACTCGCCGGACAGCTTGTCCGTATGCCGTGTCGGAGGGCTTGTGCACATTCGAAGCGGGGGCGTGCCGGTAAGGCACGTCCTTTTTTCATCGCACTGCGAACAGGACTCTTTTTCAGGCAGTTGCGAAACTCAAAGAATCATTGAATATTCTGGCAGCATTTCCGGGAAAAGCCCTCTGCGCCGTGGAAGCAGGACCAGAGAAGGCAGGAGGGATGCTTTCCCGAGTGACTTAGGCGGTTCTGGGCCTGCCGGAACGCCTGGCGCAGCAGGCTTTGGACGGACATATTGCCAGAATGTTCCTGTAATTTCACGTTTCGTAATTGCCTGAGGACTCTTTTTAATAAGGAGGAAATCATATGGCAGTTTTATTGACGGGCGGGGCGGGATATATCGGTACCCATACCGCCATTGAAGTGGCAGGAAGCGGAGCTTCCGTGGTGATCGCAGACAATCTGACCAACAGCGTGCCGGAGGCCGTGAAGCGGGCGGAGGCCCTGGCCGGGGCAGAGTTTCCGTTCTATGAGGCGGACGTGGCGGATGAGGCCGCTCTGGAGCGGATCTTTTCGGAGCAGGAGATCGAGGCGGTCATCCATTTCGCGGGCCTTAAGGCCGTGGGAGAGTCGGTGGAAAAGCCGCTGGAGTATTATGAAAACAATCTGGGAAGCACGCTGACCCTCCTTAAGGTCATGAAGCGGCACGGCTGCAGGCGGATCGTGTTCAGCTCCTCGGCCACGGTCTACGGAACGCCGGAGGCGGTGCCCATCACGGAGGAAATGCCCGTGGGCAGAAGCTGTACCAATCCCTACGGATGGACGAAGGTCTTTATCGAGCAGATCCTGCGGGACGCGGCCCATGCGGATCCGTCCCTTTCCGTGGTGCTCCTGCGCTACTTTAATCCCATCGGCGCCCATGAGAGCGGGCGGATCGGAGAGGATCCGGACGGGATTCCCAATAACCTGATGCCCTATATTTCCCAGGTGGCCGTGGGAAGGCTTTCCAGGCTCCGGGTCTTCGGTGACGATTATCCGACGCCGGACGGGACGGGGGTCCGGGATTATATCCACGTGGTGGATCTGGCGAAGGGCCATGTGGCGGCGCTTGCCTACGGAGAGAAGCATACGGGCGTGGAAGCTTTTAATCTGGGAACCGGAAGAGGATACAGCGTCCTTGACCTGGTAAAGACCTTTGAGCGGGTGAACGGCGTAAGGATCCCTTACGACATCACGGCGCGGCGGGCCGGAGACGTTGCGGAGTGCTATGCGGATGCCTCCAGGGCGAAGCAGGTGCTGGGATGGGAGGCCGGGAAAAGCCTGGAGGACATGTGCCGGGACACCTGGAACTGGCAGAAGGCCAACCCGAAGGGTTATCCGCAATAAACCGGTATAGAATCTGCCCGGACTTAATAATATAGAAGTAATGAGGAACCCACGGAGCAGGTTTTATGAAACGATTACTTCAAAGACTGGCTGTTTTTCTCCTGTCGCTGTGTCTGACACAGGCTTTCTGGTATCCGGCGCTGGCGGCAGAAGAGGGACGGCCTTTTTTGCCTTCCCCGGAAACGGAGCCGGGGAATGAAACGGAGGCGCAGCCGGGGACGGAAACGGAAGCGCAGCCGGAGGCGTCCGGCGGGCAGCAGGCGGATCTTGGGATTACGGCCCGTTCGGCTGTTTTGATGGAAGCCTCCACGGGGACGGTGATTTATGAGAAAAATGCAGACGAGGCCCTGCGGCCGGCCAGCATTACGAAGATTATGACGCTGATCCTGATCTTTGACGCCATCCGGGACGGCAGGATCGCATTGAGCGACCAGGCGACCACCAGCGCCTATGCCAAGTCCATGGGAGGCTCTCAGGTGTTCCTGGAGGAGGGAGAGAGCCAGACGGTGGAGACTCTGATCAAATGCATCGTCATTGCCTCCGGAAACGATGCGGCGGTGACCATGGCGGAATACATAGCGGGAAGCGAGTCGGAATTTGTGCGGATGATGAATGAGCGGGCAAAGGCTCTTGGAATGACTCAGACGAATTTTGAGGACTGCTGCGGCCTGACGGATTCGGCGACCCATCTGACCTCCGCCAGGGACGTGGCGATCATGAGCCGGGAGCTGATTACCAATTACCCGGAGATCGAAAATTACAGCACCATCTGGATGGAAAATATGACCCACGTGACCAACAAGGGGAGCAGTGAGTTCTGCCTGTCCAATACCAACAAGCTCCTGAAAATGAACCATTCTTTCACGGTGACCGGATTAAAGACCGGGAGCACCAGCCTGGCGAAATACTGCCTGTCGGCCACGGCCAAAAAGGACGGCGTGGAGCTGATCGCCGTCGTTATGGCGGCGCCGGACTACAAGGTACGGTTTTCGGAGGCGGCCAGCCTTTTGAACTATGGATTTGCGGGATGCCGGCTGTTTACGGATAACGATGAGGCGAGGGAAGCCCTTCCGAAGCTTTCTGTCGCCATGGGGGTGACGCCGGAGGCCGCCCTTCGCTACGGCGGGGAGTTTTCTTATCTGGGGATGGACGGGGAGGATTTTTCCGCCGTGGAACGGACTGTCACCCTGCCGGAAAATTTGACGGCGCCGGTGGCGGAGGGGGACGTGGTGGGAAGCCTGACCTATACCCTGAACGGAAAGACTCTGGGGACTGTGGACATTCTGGCGGCAGAATCGGTGGAGGCCGCCGGCTACGGGGATTATCTCAAGTGGATGTGGGAAGAGATGATGCTCACGGAGCAGAATTGACTTTGTGTCTGAAAAAGCCCCGGCGTCCTTCCCTGCAGACGTTGGGAGAAAGTCTGCA
>CATJIW010000045.1 GCA_949740745.1 uncultured Lachnospiraceae bacterium
AGCCAGCCATAGCTCTGGGCATGGACCCGGTAATACACGTCATACAGATCCTTGTCTGCCCCGGTCAGCTCAATGCAGACGGCCTCCAGCCGCTTTGCCTGCCGCTCTGTGCCGCTTAAGTCTCCGCCCGAAACCCAGTCCTGCCAGCCATAGCTCTGCACATGGGTCCGGTAACGGATCCCCAGGTTTCCGTTTCCGGCCACCCGGATCCGAATGGCCTCCAGCCGCTTCGACTGGCCCGAGGTGCCGGCCATCCGGCCGTTGCTTACCGCCGGCTGCCAGCCGTAGCTCTGCACGTGGGTCTCATACGAAACCTCGATGCCTTCCGCCAGGTTCCTGACCTCCGGGTTATTGATACTGTCATCCTGGGTCTCTGACTGTCCGGCTTTCTTCCGATACCAGTCCCGAATGAAATTCCCGGCCGCAGTCAGCTCGTCCGTACTCCATCCGCTCGTCTTCCCACAGCTGTTCTTAATCAGAGACGAGCTCCGCCAGTCGTTGCTCAGGCTCCAGGCGCAATAGCTCACCTGATACTGGTCGCACCGGTTCAGCCACTCCGCCGCCTTCCCCGTGTCCACATTTCCGTCGCCGTTCGCTTCTGAAAGCCCGAACTCCGACACGAACACCGGCAGCCCCCGGTTCACTGCCGTTCCGATCTTCTCCGTCAGCCATTGATTATGCTCCGGCGCCGACGCATAAAAATGGAACGCATACATCAGATTGCCGTATCCGGTGATCGGATCGTCCACCGGCTCATACAAGTGGCCCGCACTCCCAAGCTGGGACCAGGTGGGCGTCCCCACGATAATGACAGCATCCGAATCCTTCGCCCGGATCGCCCCAATCACCTCCACCGCATAGCTCTTGATATCCTGCCAGCTGCAATTGTTGGGCTCGTTGCAAATCTCATAGATCACATTGTTATAATCCTTATACCGGCCCGCCATCTCCGAAAAAAAACTGATGGCCTGAGACTTATAGATCTGCGGATTGTTATCGTTTAAAATATGCCAGTCGATGATCGCATACATCCCAAGCTCTGAAGCATACTGGACGCCTGTCGTCACCTGATCCTTCATAAACGCCTCATTGCCGCTGCAGTAGCCTCCCTCACTCGTATACATGGCAAGGCGGATGCAGTTGGCCCCCCAGTCGTCCCGGAGCGTCGCATAGGCTTCCTTATTATTGTACTGGGAATACCACTGGAGCCCGTGGGTGCTGATGCCCCGAATCTGAAAGGGCTGACCGTACTGGTCCACAAGGCTGGTTCCACTCACCGCCAGCGGCCCGTGGGCAGAAACAGGAGTCTCTCCCGCCGCCGACACCTGTTCTGTCCCTTCCGGCGCCGGAAGAACGCCCGCCGCCAGGCCAAGGCACAAAGCCAGCACGGAAATCCATGCCAAAAGCCTCCGATCACTCCGTCTGCTGTTTTTCTTCATACTCTTCCACTCCCATCCTGTTGATTTTTTTATTTCTTACATTATATCAGACCTTCTGCGGTCCCGACGCCGTGTCCCTGATTTTTTCAGTCACAGAAAACCGTATTCATCCTTTGAAGATAATTCACCGCCATGCCCCCGACCCTGACCACAGGGATTATGCTTCTTCCCTCATATAAGCGTTCAGGTTCCCTAAAATCCGGTCATTAAACCGTTTCATGGTCTCAATCTCCCCCGCAGAAAACCCCTTTAACAAAATCTCCAGAAACTGTTCCTGGGCGGCCCTCCCGTCCGCAACGGCCTGTGCCGCCGCCTCGCAGATCTTAAGATGCGCCGTCTTTCGGTTTCCCTCCTCATATTCCTTTTTAAGATACCCACGCTCCTCCAGAAGCTTCACCGAAGACGAAACCTGAGACTTGGACAGGTAGCGGATTTCCACAATGTCCGTGGCCGTGTCAAAGCAGGGATTATTGGCCAGAAAAAGCAAAATATCCAGCTCCATCCGGGTAATGCCCCGTTTTTCACAGATCACCCCCACGCACCTGGAATAAAGACTTTTCACCGCATTCTGATGTTCCCACGGATTTAACGGAAGCATAAGCCCCTCCTCCTTTTATTCATTTTAGACAGGCATTTGCGAAACACGGCTTTCCCCCACGTAAAATTCTTCCTCACATCCGGATTCGGAAGGTTTTCGGTGCGAGCCGGTACACAAGAACACTGGCCGCAATGCAGTAGAGCACGCAGAACGCAATCAGCAGCAGCCCGAAAAAGAGAATGGGAAGCTTCACCCGAATCATCGCAAAGCTCACCAGATAAGTGACCCAGGTGATCACCTTATAGGTGCCGCTTTTAAGCTCCGTCCCTGCATTGTAAGGCTGAAGCAGATAATAAAGCGTCAGATAATGAACCGAAAAGAAGATGCTCATGACAGCCGGCGACACAAACAAAATCCCATAGTCCAGAGGAGAATCTGTCCCGCCGGAGGCAAACAGCAGGAGCGCAAGCCCCGCCCCCATGCCCGCTCCCGGCAGAAGATTCACCTTGACGATCTCTCTGAGCCGAATCTGAAACAGCTTCAAAATGAATTTCGGCTGTTTGTAAAAGGAATAGGTGAGCAGACTGTGGTCACAGTTGATAAACAGGGCCGTCGTAAAGCCGGTCCCCCGATTAAGAAAATACATGATAAACACGAAATAAGGCAGCGACGTCACCAAAAGCTCGTTGACCCCCGCCTGAAACTCCGGCATAAGCCGGAAGGCCAGCAGGCAGCCGGCCGTGAGCACAAGCTCCGCAAGGGCCAGGCGCTTCGCCGGCCTCCAGAGAATTTTCTTATGCCGCCGGACAAACAGCTCGTTCAAATATTCAAATCCCTTCCGACTGCTGGTAATAGACCGGTCCCCGCTGATATTCTTAAAGCTCTGCTCCCGCTGGACCCTGGCCGTAGCCTCGCCTCCCGTCTGAATCGAAGCCGTCGGCACTTTCGTCAGCAGCTCCTTGTACATCAGCCGGTAATCTCCGAAAACCAGAAGCCGCCGGATCGAAAAAAGCCCCAGGACAATCCCGGCGCACATAACGGCCGCAGAAGCCGCCGCCGGAACAAATACCCCCAGAGCCGGGAGTCCGTAGGCCGCCGCCAGGCAAAGTACGATAAAGCCCCATGCACAACGCCCCGGCTCATTCTCGTTTTTCACCCTCTTCCGTTTCTCATAGTCCCGCAGCACATAAGCCGCCATCAAAAGCTTGAGCCCCGCCACGAAAAACGGGATCAGCAGGCATTCCCAGATCTCGCAGCCAAAAGCCAGGCCGAACCAAAAGCTGCAGAGGGCAAAGCCCGCCGCCGCCTTGAGCATCGCATAAGAAAAATTGACCAGGGTATATTCTCTGGCGTCCATGCCCAAAAGAATCATCGCATAATATTTGTCCCTTGTGGGATTGAACATGTATGTGTTAAGTACCATTCCCGCCAAGGACAGGAACAGCAGCACATGGAAAAACGCCTGGCCCCTTTCTCCGGCAGACAGCCCGTACATGCCCATGGCCCCGCTGATCATAAGCAGAAAATACAGGTACTTTCCCAGGAACACAGAGACGATTTCCCAAAGCGCCGAGATCACATTGGCAAAAATCTTAAAGCCCCGAATCTGATAAACCCCTGCGGGAATCACCCGTTTCAAAAACGGCATCTGTTTGACGGCATAAAGAATGCTGTTGACCCGGTAGGTATTTTTAAGGGCGAATGACAGCCGAAACGTCTTAAGCATGGCCTTCCTCCCGGAGGGCCGCAATGATCCGCTCCTTAAATTCCTTCACGTCCAGATCCGGCTTGTCCACGATCTCCAGCATCCCGTGATTTAACAGCACGATCTCGTCACAAAGATCCAGCGCCAGATCCATGATGTGCGTGGAAAATATCGTGATCCGTCCCGCCTTCAGGGACCGCAGAAGCTGCTTCATCTCCTCCGCCACCACCACGTCTAAAGACGTAAGCGGCTCGTCCAAAAGAAGCAGGTTGGGCTTCGCAATGATATTGATCAGCATCTGCATCTTATTCTTCATGCCGTGGGAATAATCCTTGAGGAGCCGGTCCCCGTCCTCCGGGTCAATGCTCATATATGAAAAATATTCGTCCAAAGGCTTCGGATCCTGGATCATCCCCTCGTGAATGTCCATGAAAAACTTCAAAAACTCCCGCCCGGTCATGAATTCCGGAACCGTCGGCGTGGAAAGGACATACCCGATGTCCTCCGGCCCTGCGGCCCTGCGGCCTGTCCCGTCCTCAAAATAAAAGCTCCCGCCGTCCGTTCTCACATCCCGGTTCAGACAGTTGAAAAGCGTCGTCTTCCCGGCCCCGTTCCTGCCTAGAAGGCCGTAAATTTTTCCCTCCTCAAAAACAAAATCAATGTCCTTAAGGACCGTTTTCCCGTCGTAGCTCTTTGAAAGATGCTCGATCACAAACTTCATCGTCCCGTTCCTCCGTATCTCCATCTATACCGCAGGCTTTCCGGCTCTGTTTAAGCTAGTGAAACGGCTGTTTTTTTCCAAACTGTTCCCCGGACCCATGGGCCTCCACCACCGCCAGGGCGTCCATGGAAATCTTCATAATGTCCTTCGTCATATCTTCGCTCAGGTTCATCCTCTGTGCCACGTCGGAAAGGGTCGCCTCTCTCCCCAGCTCCTTCACCAGCTCTTCCGTGGCTTCCATGACGGCATTGGCCTGGGCCGCCAGATAGCTTCCCGTATCCCGCTCTCCTGTCTGCTCCGCCAAAGCTGCGTCCATGGCACTGCAGATCTCCTTTGTGATATACACGCCAAAATCTCCGGCCTCAAAATCCTCCATAGCCGTCAGGAGGGCCATATTCCCTTCCTGGACCAGATCGGCCATGTGAACGCCCCTCCCGGCGTATTCCTTTGCAAGCTCCACCACACGCCTAAGGTGTCCCTCCGCCAGCCGGTTCCTGGCAGCCCGGTCGCCCGTACGCAAAGCCGCAAGGAGCCCGGAAAGCTCCTGCTGCGAAATCTCCCGGATGGCCCGGATCTCCTCCAGATACATCTGATAGCATCTGGAATCCTCCCCGGTAAGCCGCTTTTCGGAAGGAGCCTCCGCCCTTTCCCGTTTTCCGGAGGCCCCGCCTTCCTTTTTCTTCTCCCCGCCGCCTCTCAGATATGAAAGACTTTCCGGATGGCTTTCATAGCCCTCCACCGTGATCTGATTCAGCTCCAGATAGCTGTAGATCAGCCTCCACTGCTCCGCAGAAAGCGCAAGGCCCGGAAAGCATTCCCGGATCTGGGCCTCCGTCACCCTCAGGCCGGAGGCTTTTGCCAGCAGAAGAAGATCGCCGAGGGCGGCTTTAAATTCGGTTTGATCGCTCATATTGTTACTCCTCTTTGTTCTGGTCCGGGTCCGGGGCGCTTCCGTTCCTCGCAGACACGTCGAGTTTGTGGATTTTACTGCGCCGCTTATTTGCAGACAATTTTACTGCTATAGAAGCGGGCAGCGAAAATTGTCTGCGCTATGCTCGTAAAATCCACAAACTCTTCCTATCGTCTGCTTCGAAAAGGAAGCGCCCCGGACCCTCTTCTTGATAATCCTCGTTTTCGTTTCCTACCGCACGGCTTTTACCCGACGATACTCATAGAATCCACAAACTCTTCCTGGCGTCTGCTTCAGAATGGAAGCGCCCCGGACCCTCTCCTTGATAATCCTCGTTTTCGTTTCCTACCGCACCGTTTTACAGGTTGAACAGGGCCGTTGCAATGGAAAAATAGATGATAATGGCCGCGGCGTCTACGAAGGTGGTAATCAGAGGGGCGGCCATCAGGGCCGGATCCAGCTTACAGCGTTTTGCCAGCATGGGCAGGCTGCAGCCAATTAACTCCGCCAGAGTCACCGTGCAGACCAGCGTCATTCCGATCAGGGCCGCCAGCTTCAGGTTCTGCTGGTACATAATATAGATCCGGACGCCGTTGACAACTGCCAGCGTGCTGCTTACCAGGGCCGCCACCCGGATTTCCTTCCAGATAACCCGAAGCGCATCTTTTAAACGAATGTCGTCGATGGCCATGCCCCGGATAATCAGGGCCGAGCTCTGGGAGCCGCAGTTTCCGCTGGTGTCCATCAGCATGGGAATAAAAGAAACCAGCACGGGGATCGCCTCGAAGGCCACCTCGTATTTCGTAATGATCATTCCCGTCAGGGTCGCCGAAAGCATCAGGAACAGCAGCCAGGGGATCCGGTTCCCCGCATGGCGGAAAACAGACGTACTGAAATAAGAATCCTCGCTGGGAGCCACCGCCGCCATGAGAGCGATATCCTCCGTCACCTCGTCCTGCATGACCTCCATGGCGTCGTCCACAGTCACGATCCCGACCATGCATCCCTCCCGGTCCACCACAGGCAGGGCGATAAGGCCGTACTTGCGGACCAGCTTGGCCGCCGTCTCCTGGTCGTCATGAGTATTGATCGTAATAATATTGGACTCCATGATTTCCTCAACGCTCTTTCTCTCGTCGGAAATCAGGAGGGCCCTGGCCGTCACGATCCCCAGAAGCTTCTTGTTCTGGATCACGTAACAGGTATAAATGGTCTCGCTGTCAATGCCGACTCTGCGGATTTT
The DNA here is from genome assembly GCA_949740745.1 of uncultured Lachnospiraceae bacterium. Lineage (GTDB taxonomy): Bacteria > Bacillota > Clostridia > Lachnospirales > Lachnospiraceae > Lientehia. The sequence goes on from CATJIW010000045.1 coordinate 6,557, forward strand.
CTCCAGAGACGCCTTTACCGTCATATGGGGCTTTAAATCCACGTACTCCACCGTCATAATGCTTCCGACGCTGTCCTCCGGATAGCTCAGGAGCTGGTTTAACTGTCTCCTGGTCTCCAGATCCGTGTTGGCCAGGATCCGTTCCACCACATTGGCCGGCATCTCCTCCAGAAGATCCGCCGTGTCGTCCAAAAACATGTCGTCAAGGACTGCCCGAAGCTCCCGCTCCGTAAGGGCCTCCACCAAAATCTGCTGTTCCCTGGACTCCATGCAGCTAAAGGTTTCCGCCGCCTCCTCCTTGCCGATCAGCCGGAAGGCCATGATCATCTGCCTCTCCGGAAGCTCCTCCAAAAGCTCCGCCAGGTCCACCTGGTTCATCTCGGCAAACGACTCTTTAATCTTTTTATACTGCTTGGCCTCAAGCAGCTCGCAAACATCTCTTTCTGTCATGCTCTGCCTCCTTTCTCTGATGCCCAAAAAGCCCATGCATCCTGCGATTCGCAAAACATGGAAAGAAAACCCCTTCCCTCTATGGAAGCCTTTTACAAAGCAAGCGCTTCTGCCGCAAATACCGCATATCCATAGTGAGCCTGTGAACCGTCCCTCTCATGCTTTGCCTGCAACTATTACTGCCGTCCGGATCCATAAACTCACCACCTTTTCTGTAAATAGTTCCACCCGTGCGGTTGGAATCTCTTGTTCTGGCTTCGTCAGGGAACAGCTGGTTGCAGCAGACGACAGGCAGATTTTGCAGATTTTGCGAGCCTGGCGTCATCGAACCGGCTGACCCGTTTTGATGGAAGCAGGTTCGATGGCAATAGGCGGCGCAGCAAAGCCGAAAAACTGTCACTGGCAGTTTTTCGACACGCTATGGCGAATCAAAAAATCAACGTGTCTGCGAAACCTGCTGCTCTCTGACGGAGACATGGGAAAACTTCAGCCGCACAGGTAGAAATTTTTTATATAGAAAGGCACGTCCTGACATATGACGTGCCTTTCCGCTTACTTCATTTATACTATATTTCGCTTTTCCCTGTCAACCCGTTTGGGAGACTTTTCACGCGTCCAGCTCCACCGTCACCTTGTCCAGATGCCAGATCTCATCCACGTACTGCTTAATGGTACGGTCGGAAGTGAACTTGCCGGAGCAGGCCACGTTCATGATGGCCGCCTTCGCCCACCATTTCTCATCCCGATAGGCCGCATCTACCCGCTTCTGCGCCTCGGCATAGGAGCGGAAATCCTTCAGATTGAAATAGGTGTCTGCCTTGTCGGTGCTCTGCGTATTTAACAAAGAGTTGTAAAGGTCGCGGAACAGCTCCGTGTTGTGAGGCGCATAGAAGCCGTTGATCAGCTGCA
>CATJIW010000046.1 GCA_949740745.1 uncultured Lachnospiraceae bacterium
AGAAGCCCCGTCTGGCGGAGGTGCTCTATAATCTGGTAGAGGGCATCTGCATGGGCGCCAGCCTTCTGGAGTCCTTTATGCCTTCCACCTCGAAGAAAATTTTGGCTCAGGTAAACGGGAAGAAGCGGAGTCTGGAGGAGCTTAAGACCTTTGGCCTCTATCCTTCGGGCGGCCGGGTAACGGAGAAGCCGGAGATCCTTTTTGCCCGTCTGGACATGAACGAGGTTTTAAAGGACGTGAAGAGAAGTTCGGAAAACCTGCGGAGGAGGGCGCCGGGGAAGCCGGGAACGCAGAGGATGCCGGAATGGATGTCGAGGCGAAGCCGGAGGCTTCCATCGAGGATTTCGGGAAGCTCCAGTTCCAGGTGGGCGAGGTCGTTGCCTGCGAGGCCGTGAAGAAGTCCAGAAAGCTGCTCTGCTTCCAGGTGAAGGTGGGGAGCCGGGTGCGCCAGATCGTCTCCGGCATCAAGGCCCATTATACGCCGGAGGAGGTTATCGGCAAGAAGGTCATGGTCATCACCAACCTGAAGCCGGCCAAACTGGCGGGGCTTCTTTCTGAAGGAATGCTTCTCTGCGCCGAGGATGCGGAGGGAAACCTGGCTCTTATGACGCCGGATAAGGATATGCCTTCAGGAGCGGAGATTTGTTAATAAAAGTTCAGGACGGCGGCCGGGCGGAGCACGTGGTAATCGACTTTTATGCGATATACAGGTAATTGCGCCCGCAGAATCCTCTTTGGAGTTTCTGATTTGCAATTACCTGTTTTAATTATGGAGGAGAACTATGGAGATCAAAAAGGTAGCGGACAAAGCGTTTCAGAAGTATGGGGCAGTGATTGAGGGGATGGATTTTTCGGAGCTTCTGGCCTGGGGCAGGACGACGCCTGCGCCAAACGAGGTGGTCTATGAGCCGTCCGTCAGGGAGGCGGAGGCCCTTGACGCTGCGGAGGATATCAGCCGGCAGGTCTATGGGGAGATGCCCATCCAGATCGGCTATTGCAACGGAAAGAACCACAAGTGCGACACGCTGGAATATCACCGGGGCGAGGAACTGGACATTGCCGTGACGGATCTGGTCGTGGTGCTTGGGAGCCGCAAGGACATGGACTCTCTGACGTCCTTTGACCTGGCAAAGGCGGAAGCCTTTCTGGTGCCTGCGGGAACGGCGGTTATGCTTTACAGCGACACACTCCATTATGCGCCCTGCAGTGCGGACGGCGGCGTGTTCCAGTGCATTATCGTGCTGCCGGAGGGGACCAATTTCCCCAGCGAGAAGGAAAATGTGAAGAAAACGGAGGAGGACAAGCTGCTCTGCATGAAAAATAAATGGGTGCTGACGCATCCGGAGAGCGGGGAGGACTTCTATCCCGGCCTGAAGGGCAATATTTTAACGGTATAAAAAACCGGCGTAAACCGGCATAAAAGACGGAATAAGAGAGGAAGCTATGATTTTCGACACGCATGCCCATTATGACGACAGGGCGTTTGACGGAGACAGGGAAGTGCTTTTGGGCTCTCTTCCGGAAAGGGGGATCGGCCGGGCGGTAAACGTCGCCTGCAGCCTGTCTTCCATCCGGAGGACCCTTGAGCTGGCGGAGAAATATCCTTATATATATGGGGCGGCGGGAGTCCATCCCACGGACACCGGGGAGCTTTGCGAGGAGAATTTCGGGGAGATCGGAAAAGCCCTTGCCCATCCGAAGATCGCGGCCCTGGGTGAGATCGGCCTGGATTATCATTGGGACGAGCCGGAGCGGCCGATTCAGAAGAAATGGTTTGAGCGGCAGCTTTTTCTGGCGGGGGAGACGGGAATGCCTGTGGTGCTCCACAGCCGGGAGGCGGCGAAGGACACGCTGGAGATAGTGAAAAGCGCCGGAGGCAGGGAGCTTTCTGCCGTGATGCACTGCTTTTCCTACGGCGTGGAGCTGGCCAGGGAATACCTGGATCTGGGGTATTATCTGGGTGTGGGCGGGGTGATCACCTTTGCCAACGGCCGGAGGTTAAAGGAGGTGGTCTCCTATATGCCCATGGACCGGCTTCTTCTGGAGACGGACTGTCCGTACCTGGCTCCGGTCCCCTTTCGCGGGAAGCGGAATTCTTCCCTGAATTTGTCCTATGTCGTGAAGGCCGTCGCAGAGCTTAAGGGGCTTACGGAGGATGCGGTGGAGCGCATCACCTGGGAGAATGCCTGCCGCTTTTACCGGCTTTTGCCGGGAGCGGAAGGGGCTTGTGAACGGAATGCGGGAGAAATGAGGTAGGCCATGGCGGAGCTTGGAAATCCCAGAAATACCATAGAGATCATCCGGAAGTACGGATTTGTCTTTCAGAAAAAGTTCGGGCAGAACTTCCTCATCGACACCCATGTCCTTGACAAGATCGTCCGGGCGGCAAGGATCACGAAGGAGGACTTCGTCCTGGAGATCGGGCCGGGCATCGGGACCATGACCCAGTATCTGGCCGAGGCGGCAGGGCACGTCTGCGCCGTGGAGATCGACCGGAACCTGATCCCGATCCTTTCGGAGACTCTGGCAGGCTATGAAAACGTGTCCGTTCTCAATGAGGATATTTTGAAGGTGGACGTGGCGGCCCTGGCCAGGGAGAAGAACGGCGGACGGCCCGTCAAGGTGGTGGCGAATCTGCCTTATTATATCACGACGCCTATCATCATGGCACTTTTTGAAAAAAAGGTGCCGCTGCACAG
>CATJIW010000047.1 GCA_949740745.1 uncultured Lachnospiraceae bacterium
GATGGCTTTTTCCCAATGCTCCACCGCCTGTAATTCATCAAAGATCAGATAGGTTTTTCCGTCCCCCGAAATCCGTTCACTGATATGATCATAAAAGGAAAGATAATCCGTCAGCTCCCGATAACGCAGCGATTCCAGATTCATGTGGATCACCTTTGCCTCCGGCACGCCGTTCTCCCTCAGATACCGATGGAATAGTTCCAAAAGGGAAGATTTTCCACATCTGCGGATTCCGGTAACAATCTTCACCAGATCCACATCCTTATTCTGAATCAGCTGTTCCAAATACTCAGGGCGGTCGATCAGCTCTGACGTCATAAGTCACCTCCGAAATTTCTTATATCTATTATACCCGAAACTCCGGAAAATACAATAGTTTCCGACTTGCAAGTCAGAAACTATTGCGAAATCAAAACTTTTCGTCATAGGATCCGTTACACCCGGAATCTCCCCAGAATATCCAGCTTCTGAAGAGCCACCTTCTCCACCGCAGCCCTCGCCGCAGCCATGACCTCAATCACGTCGCAGCCAAGCCCCTTCTCCGTCAGCACATCGTACATGGCCTTCTTATAGGCGTCAAAGAAATCGGTGCCCACGTTGAGCTTTGCGATGCCCAAACGGACCATCTCCTCCACGTCCCCGTCGGGCGTGCCTGAGCCGCCATGGACGACGATGGGACAGCAAACGGTGTCGATCAGCTCCTTCAGCAGGTCAAAGTTGATCTTCGGCGTGTGGGCATAGGTGCCGTGGGCCGTTCCCACCGACACGGCCAGACAGTCCACCCCCGTGTCCTTCGCAAACCGTCTCGCCACCTCCGGATCCGTGTAGCCGGCTGCGATTTCCTCCAGGGACCGGTCTGCGTCGGCAATAACGCCAAGCTCCGCTTCCACGGAAATACCCTTCGCATGAGCCAGCTCCACCACCCGCTTCGTCTCTGCGACGTTTTTGTCGTAATCCTCCGAAGCCAGGTCGATCATGACGCCCGTATAGCCGGCCTTTACGCAGGTCTCTGCCTGAGCATAGGATTTGCCGTGATCCAGCCCCAGGGCGATATTGACGGAGGCATGCTCCGCCGCCACCCCGTAAATCGCCCGCATGTAGTCTGCACCTGCATAGTCGGCATGGGCATGGTAGGTCTGCGCAATTAAGGGCACCTGCTTTTTGTCGGCCGCAGACACCACCGCCTGCATCATTTCCATATTAAAGGTGTTAAAGGCCCCGATGGTCACCTTATGCTCCTTCGCAAAGGCCAGAATGTCTGAATAATTTGAAATCATGTCTTATATCCTCCGTTTTATTTTTATGCTCCCAGCCCGTGGCTGATCCCGGCGACGGCCGGATAGACCTGCCGGTAAAGGGAAAGTCTCTCTCTGTAAATTCTGCTTCTGGCCGGATCCGGTTCATAGGTTTCCCCGGTCCGCACCATTGCCGGAACCGCTTCGCACACGTCCCGGTAAGCGCCTGCGGCCGCGGCTCCCAGGATGGCGCTCCCCAAGGCCCCGGTCTGCCGGCTCTTCACCGTGTGGATCGGAAGCCCCAGCACGTCCGCCTTAATCTGCAGAAGCTGCGGTGACAGGGCCCCTCCGGTGGAAACCAGATGCCCCACTGCAAGTCCCGCCTTCGCAAGCCCCTCCAGGATCAGGGCCAGCTCCATATTCGCCCCCTCCATAAGCGCCTTGTAGATGTCCTCCCGCTCCGTGTCCAGCGTAAGCCCCAGGATCGCTCCCCTGGACCTTCCGTCCCCATGAGGAGAGGCGGCCCCGGAAAAATGCGGAAGGATCAGCAGCTTCGTCGGCTCCTTTTTCATCCGCCCGTTGAGCTTCCCGAAGGTGGCCAAAAGCTCTCCGGCCGGCTCTTCTTTCATAAACTCCTCCGCGAACCACCGCAGCAGCACCCCGGAAGTATTCTCCCAGGCCACCGTGTTAAAAAGCCCCGGCCGCACAAAGGGCTCGCAGGAGATCTGATATTTCCCGATATGCTCCGAAGGGAGCTGTTCTCTTTTTAGTACCGCCGTCAGCCCCTCCGTGGTACCCACCGTGTTGGCGCAGCCTCCCACCTCAAAGACCCCGCTCCCCAGGGCATTGCAGATATGGTCGTGGGCGCCCGCAACGATCTTCACCGAGGCCGGAAGCCCAAGCTCCCCGGCAATTTCCTTCCGGATCCCGCCGGCCACGGTTCCGGCAGGCACCGGATCCGAAAGCTTCTCCCGGTCAATTCCCGCAAGTCTCAGAAGCTCCTCCGACCAGTCCATGGCCCCGATATCAAAAAGCTGCGTTCTGGAGGCGCTGGAATAGTCAATGACGGCGCGGCCGCAGAGACGGTAAATCACGTAATCCTGAAAGAGCGGGATTTTCCAGGCCGCCTCATATACCTCCGGCATCTCCCGCTTCATCCACATAAGCTTTCCCGCCGAATAAATAGAGGTGGGATTCAGGCCCGTGATGTCGATCAGGTGAGAAAGGCCGGCCGCTTCCTCCAGGGCCGCCGTTTCCTCGATCCCCCGCCGGTCCGTCCCCGTGATGCCAAAGGCCAGGGGGATTCCCTCTATGCTGACGGGAACGACCGCCTCCCCCAGAGTCGACACGGTAATGGTTTCTGTCAGGCCGCAGCCTGCCAGGGTCTTCAGACAGGTCTTCACCGCCTCCCACACCTCCCCGGCGTCCAGCACCCGGCGTCCGTCCGCCGTGTCCGCAAACCCATAGCTTACCTGGAAGCTGCCGGCAATGGAGCCGTCCGTTTCCACAATGGCCGCCTTCGTCCCGGAAGTTCCGATGTCAAGTCCGATATGCATTTCACTTTTCCTCCGTACCTGTACGCCTTGCCCCATATCCCTTCCCGATGAAACGCCCGGAACGGCAGATTCCGGAAAGCCTCCTGATAAAACGTCCCGTCAGAAAGGATCGGGCCTCCTGAAAAAAGGACGCCCGGCCCGCCGAAAATCCCCTCCGCATCTTCGGGATCCCTGCGCGCCGGCGTCCTTCTTCTCTCTGTTTTTTATTTCCTGCAGGTCATGAACAGCTCCATGGCCTTCTTCGCTTCTTTCTGAAGCACCTCCATGGCCACGTTCACCATCAGGGTGTAATTGAGAGGCCGGCCCTCATAATCGTCAATCATCTGCTTTAAAACAGGCGCAACCGCCGTATCCATGGCCGTAAAGTAGTTGATCTTCTTGATTCCGGCATTCACGGCGGCCACCACCTGATCCGGCTCCGTGCCGGAACAGCCGTGCATTCCCAGATGGACGTTCTCATCCGCAATGGCGGCGCGGATAGCCTTGATCCGCTCAATGTCCAGATCGGATTTCGCCTTGTACATGCCGTGAACCGTGCCGATGGAAACCGCCAATACGTCCACTCCCGTCTCTTCGGCAAATTTCTTTGCCTCGTCCACCTTGGTGAAATATACGGTCAGGTCGCTTAAATCCGACTGCTCCTGTCCGGGCACCTCCGTGGGCATGTTGTTGGGCATGGCGCCAAGCTCCGCCTCCACCGTGATGCCGAGAGGCTTCACCAGATCCACGAAGGACTTCGTAAGCGCAATATTCTTCTCCAGCGGATACTCCGAACGGTCGCACATAATCGAAGTGAAGCCGGCCCTCACTGCCTTCATGCAGAAGTCAAGATCCAGGCCGTGGTCGATGTGCATGGCCACCGGCACCTTTGCATTCTCCGCATACATTTTCATCAGCGGCGCAATGGTCTCCAGACGGACCACCGGCTCATGGCCCTGGGCATGGTTGATGATAATGGGACAGCCAAGCTCCTCTGCCGCTCCAATCACGGCCCGAAGCGTCTCCAGGTTCGGCGTGTTAAGGGAGCCGATCGCATAATTGTGCAGCTCCGCGTCCTTTAACATATCCCTCATGTTTACAAGCATTTCTTTTCCTCCTCGCAGTACAAACTAGTATGAATTATAAGTGTTTATTAAAAAGTCCGTCACTCCCTGCTGCGCACTCCCGCGGCCGTCGTCCGGGACTTTTTATCAAATATTATTCGCTTCTGGACTGCTGCTTATTCTGACGGATCATGTCGATATAAACGGCCAGCAGGATGATCAGGCCCTTGGCCACATACTGCCAGTTGGAGTCCACGTGAAGCAGGGTCAGGCCGTTGGTGATAACGCCGATGATCATGACGCCGATCAGTACGCCGCCGGTATTGCCGACGCCGCCGTACATGCTGGTTCCGCCAAGCACGCAGGATGCGATGGCGTCCGTCTCGGCGCCGATGGAGGTGCCGGGCTGGCCGGAAGCCATGCGGGCCGACAGGATAATGCCTGCGAAGGCGCCCAGGAAGCCGCTGATGGTCCAGGCCATGATCTTAACCTTCTTAATGTCCACGCCGGAGAACTGGGCCGCCGTGGCGTTTCCGCCTACTGCATAGATATAACGTCCCGCCTTGGTCTTATTAAGAAGCAGGTACTGTAAGAAAAAGAAGATCAGCATGTAAATAATCGGGTAAGGCACGATTCCGGCAAGGCCCGTGCCGATAATCGGATAAGTCGTGTTGGCATACAGAGAAATCGGCTGGCCGCCGGCAATCAGATAAGCGGCACCCCTCAGAATACTCTGCATGGCCAGGGTGACGACGAAGGGATGGATTCCGCTGTAGGCAATGATCCAGCCGTCGATGAAGCCTGCCACGATGCCGACCAGAAGGCCGATGGCGATGGCCGGAACCATGGGCATGCCCCAGCGCTCCATGGCCGTAACGGTCAGACAGCCGACACAGGCAATCATGGCGCCGCCGGTCAGGTCAATGCCGCCCAGCATAATGGCCAGCATGACGCCGATGGCCAGGCAGCCGGTGGTGGAAACGGTACGCAGGATCGTCAGCCAGTTGTTCACCGTCATGAAATTCGGCGCCATCACCGTAATCAGCAGGCACAGCACTATAAAGGCGGCCAGAATGCCCAGGTTCGCCTTTAAATAACGGACAAAGGGCCCCAGAACTGCATGATCCTCATAATTGCTCATATCAAATTTCTTACTCATACTCAAATCTCCTCTGCAATCGCATAATGTAAAATCTTCGTCTGTTCAAACTCTGATTTGTCCAGCTCGCCTCTGA
>CATJIW010000048.1 GCA_949740745.1 uncultured Lachnospiraceae bacterium
AAAAATGAGAGAACATAGTTGTGAAGTAAAAATCAACTAATATCAGAATATGAGTATAAGTTTCCAGGCGTATCCTTTGAATCTGCATTAAGTGAAATATTTAAGCTATCTGTACCGGATGTATATATGTATGAAGATATTTTGCTAGCCAATAATGTGTTATTGTTAAGTATGCTATGTGATGTACTATCGTCAAAAAAGATTGTCGATGAAACTGAAAATGGAATTGCGTCTATCACTTTTATTTTGGAGCAATATGTAAAAAAGACCATAAGCGAGGTGTTTAAGTCTTACCTAGCTTGCTAGGGTATAGATGTTTGGAAAGATACAAAAAGAGTTGCTCAATGGATGTATAGGAATGGGGAAAAGCGTATTGATGAGAATAGTCTACTGTCAGTAATTAAAATAAGAGAGAACTTTCTTTCATCCATGATACAGATAGGTTTTATGGATTGCTATGAAAGTGATAATAAAAAGCAATTTTTCTGAGGATGTTTAAACCTATTGACCATAGTACATTATTGCAGGCGATGGGGGATATACTGAAAAGCCATTTAACTATAGCAATTACTTATATGATTATTATTGTGCAAGTCGTGAAAGGTTATGTGAGTTGTCAAACACATTGTCTGGGTATCATTTCCAAAATGGGATAAAGAATAGGCTGAAAAATGTGTTGTACTTTACGACATTAAATGACAGAGAAGACAGAAGAGACGATGAGGCATTTTATTTTGGATTGCTCTGTCGGAGTTTATTATGCAGAAAACCGGTTTCAGGTGGGAAGATGTCACCGTCGATAATATTACCGTAGATGATCTGGATGATGAAAGCTTTAAGATCTTTCGTAGAGAGGCATTAAGCAAAAAACGCATGACGGAAACTGAATTGAATGTTACCAACGAAGAAATTCTTCGGAAGCTGCATCTGATGGTGGATAGAAAACTGAAGAGGTCAGCTGTGTTACTGTTCTATCGGGATCCGGAGATTCTTCCAGAAGGCTGGACCGTGGATACTCTTATGGAGCCGCACGACTCGAAGCCTTATAATCCGGATATTGCCAGAGTGTTTTATCGTGCTGGATTTATTGAGAACTTGGGCCAGGGTATTCAGAAGATTTGCGATGAGTGTAAGGGAATTGGAACGGAGCTCCCGGTATATGAGCTTACGGGAACAACTTTGCGGATCCGATTCAAGGCACTGGAAAGTGTTCTTATAGATCGGCCCAAGGCACCAAAACACCAAAATACAGATAAACTCGGTGCTTTGGATGATGCAATGGTGCTTAGGATCATTGAAATATTGGAGGAGCAGCCTGATATTTCACAAGAAGTATTAGGCGAAAGCCTGGGAGTAACACGCCGGGTTGTGCAAAAATATATTAATGTCCTTAAAGAAGCCGGACGAATAGAACGCATCGGTGGAAAGCGTTATGGACATTGGGAAATAGTAGATTAGCGAGGAACGATAATAATGCAATTGCGTGAATTAAAGGAAGATGAGGTTGATTTATTAAGAGACTTCCTTTATGGGGCGATATTTATTCCGGAAGGAGTGGAGCCGCCTCCCAGAGAGATTATAGAGCAGCCGGAACTGAAGATATATTATGAGGATTTTGGAACAGGCAGAGCGGATTACTGTATTGTTGCGGATGATAACGGCAGAGTGGCCGGAGCTGTTTGGACACGGATCATGAATGATTATGGTCATGTAGATGATGAAACGCCGTCATTTGCGATATCGCTTTTTAAGGAATATCGCGGACAGGGCATAGGAACGCAGCTGATGAAAGAAATGCTGTCTCTTCTTAAAGATAAAGGTTATGAGCGGGCATCTCTGGTGGTACAAAAGGCCAATTATGCTGTCCGGATGTATGAGAAGGCCGGATTCAAGATCGTGGATGAAAATGACGAAGAATACATTATGGTGTGTGAACTATGATAGTTATTATTACTGGCGCATCCCATACCGGCAAGACTGTTCTTGCTCAGAGAATGCTTGAAAAATATAAATATCCTTACATCTCAATCGATCACTTGAAGATGGGGTTGATCCGAAGCGGTAACACACATCTTACGCCCGAAGATGATGACGAACTTGTCGGATATCTCTGGCCGATTGTGTGTGAGATGATTAAGACGGCAATAGAGAATAAGCAGAATCTTATTGTGGAGGGCTGCTATATTCCTTATGACTGGCGGAAGGATTTTGGCGATGATTATCTGTCAGAGATCAAATTCATTTGCCTTGCAATGACGGACGCATATATCGATGGATATTTTGATGAAATAAGAAATCATGGATCCGATATTGAGAACAGGCTGGATGATTCTGAATGTACTATTGAATGGATAAAAGCGGATAATCAGAAGGTTATAGAGGGATTCCGGCACATGGGAGAGCAGATTATTCTTATAGACTATGATTATGAGAAATCGATAACGCAGATTCTATATGAGTGGGGGCAACAAAGAGAATTTAAAAAATTATAGGAAACGAAATCAGTATATACCAAACGGAAGATGGACACAAAAAAATTGATGTTAAGTTTGCAGATGAGGCTGTTTAGCGTACGCAGGCACAATTATGTGAGTTTTATCAAACCGGTAAAACTAATATCAGTGAGCATATCAAGTATATTTTTGAAGAGGAAGAATTGGATGAAGAATCAGTTGTTCGGAAATGCCGAACAACTGCGGTTTTCTCTAAATTATAATACAATGCACTATAATCTTAATATAGTTATTTCGCTTGGGTATAGAGTAAAGTCCAAAATTGTTGCAAATTTCCGTCGGTGGACTATCGAACGATTAAAAGAGTATATGATAAAAGGTTTTGCGATGGAGGATGGATGGTTACGGGATATCCTTTTAGCGGAAGGACTGCGAAGAGAGGTTTGAAAAAGAGTGGGAAAAAGAGAGAAAGTGCAGTATAGGCTGGATACAGGGACGGTGAAGTCTCTTTCAGAAGAAGAAAAAGCGGCTGTTTTGCGGGCGGCGGATGAACTGATTGGCATGGGCGGTCGGAGCATGCTGACAAAAATTTTAAATGGAAGGCTTCCGATGCTGATCTTCTCAGAGAAGGGATGGGAAATTGAACGAGATACTTATGCGGAAGAGTTATGTCAGAAGATGCGTCGGGAGGTGGAGAAAGGACATTTTCGGACGATCCATGAGATGAAAGACGTGAACCATCTGGTCGTTTTTGACGTGCTGGAGAAAATTCGTGCAGACGGAGACGAAGCGTTTCTGCCTATGCTGGAAAAATGGAAAAAAACGGAGGTTCGGAAGGTCAGAGAACGGATCGGCGATGTGGAAAAAACTATAGAAAGAGGAGACCGCGGCCCGGTGTTTTCGTGGCTGAAAGCCCAGAAAGGGGATGCGGCTCGTCTTGCGCGGCTGGTGGAATATGCGGTCCGGGAGGCTTATCCGAAATATTATTCCAAGGCTGTCGTGGATTTTTTCTGCATCCTGCATAGCAGGGAACGAATAAAGGCAGAGACTGGGGCCGGACATGTCTGGCAGTTGTTCTGTGACGGAAGACTGGCGGGAACCGGAAGTCATGACGGAAATCACATTAAGGGAGTTTATGTTTTGCCTAAAGAGCAGGGACGGGGCTTTGGAGGTTACATAATGGAAAGGCTGGAGCAGGGAATTCGAAAAAATTCGGACAGGGCCGTACTGGATGCGTCTGCTCCGGCTGAAAGTTTTTATGAGCGTCGGGGATATCGGGTGCTCCGACGGGAGATATTATCCATAGGGAATGCGGAATTTACTTATCCAATTATGGAAAAAATATTTTGAGAACATGAGAAAGGTAATCGGTATGGGAAAGACAATATTGTATGGTATCGGAGGGAGACGGAGAGCGATGAAATGTTGAGTGAAGCAGTACTTCTTTGGAGGTGCGGGCCGCTCCGGTGCGGGGTAACACTGGAGCGGTTTTGCTTGTTAGGGCAAGGCCCTTGTTCTCCATTGAGGAGTTTTTCGTTGTTCCGAAAAACGGAACTTTGGAGAACAAATAAACCACCTGCTCTGCGGGTGGTTGAAATAGCTTTAGCGTTGTGCAAAAAGCCTCCATTGATATAATAAAAACAGGTTCGCCAACCGTTTTATCAATCAAAGGAGGCAGTCCAGATGGACAGTAATAGTTTATCACATACAAAGTGGAATTGTAAGTATCATATAGTATTTGCACCGAAATATAGAAGAAAAGTAACCGGTAGATAGTGCGTACCTCGACTGACATGGAGAAACATGCGACAATAGACTATATTCC
>CATJIW010000049.1 GCA_949740745.1 uncultured Lachnospiraceae bacterium
CCCCTTGAGACGACCGGGGAGCAGGAGGGCGTCCCCGTGGGAATCGGGAAGGTGGGGGAGCTTCGGGAGCCCATGACGGTCCGGGAGCTTTCCGAGGCCGTGAAGGAGCGGTTCGGGATTCCGGCCGTGACGGCCTATTCTGCCGAAAGGACGGTCCGGAGGGCGGCCCTTTCTCCCGGTTCGGGAAAGAGTATGGTAAAGGCGGCCCTGCAGGCGGGGGCGGATGTATTCATCACCGGGGACATGGGACACCACGAGGGGCTTGACCTGGCGGCGGAGGGGGTATCTCTGGTGGATGCCGGCCATTATGGGCTGGAGCATCTGTTTGTGGACGCAGTGGCGGAGGAACTGGAAGCGGCAGAAGCCGGGATCAGGGTGGTCCGGGCGCCTGCAGCATATCCTTATCAAATACTATAAGAGGATTCTGGAGGGATTTTTATGTGGAAGGTAACGGTTGATGGCAGGGCGCTTGAGGTGGAGGAGCATTGCACCCTGCTGGCTCTTGCAGAGCAGGTGCAGGAAGAATATGCCCACGACATTCTGCTGGCGTCGGTGGACGGAAAGCTGGCGGAGTTACATAAAACGGTGACGGACGGCAGCCGCATCCGGTTTTTCACGGCGGCGGAGGGGCCGGGCATCCAGACCTATCACCGCAGCATGATTTTTCTGCTGGTGAAGGCAATCTACAAGGTGGCGGGCCGGGAAAACCTGGACAAGGTACTGGTGGATTTTTCTGTAAGCAAGGGAGTCTACGTGGACGTCCGGGGCCGGGTTACCGTGGACGGGGCTTTTGTGGAGCGGGTGGATGCGAAGATGCGGGAGCTGGTAAAGGAGCGGATCCCCATTGATAAGCGCAATGTCTCCACCGACGAGGCGGTGAGGCTCTTCGGGCAGTATGAGATGCGCGACAAGGAAAAGCTGTTCCGTTACCGGAGGGTCTCCAGGGTCAACCTGTACCGGATCCGGGGCTTCGAGGATTATTATTACGGCTACATGGTGCCGGATACGGGATATCTTAAATATTTTAAGCTTTATCCCTTTGACGGGGGCATCGTGATCCAGATGCCGGTCCAGAAGGAGCCGGAGACCGTTCCGGATTTCCATCCGGGCGAGAAGGTCTACCGCTGTCAGAAGGAGTCCTCCAGATGGGGGGAGACGCTGGGCGTGGACACGGTCGGAGACCTCAACGAGTGGATCGTGAACGGCTCCGTGGGGGATCTGATCCTGGTGCAGGAGGCGCTGATGGAGAAACGGCTGGGGGAGATCGCCACTCAGATCGCTTCGGACCGGAAGAAGAAATTCGTTATGATTGCTGGGCCTTCCTCCTCAGGAAAAACCAGCTTTTCCCACCGGCTTTCCATTCAGCTTCGGACGCTGGGCCTGAAACCCCATCCCATCGCCCTGGACAATTATTTTGTCAACCGGGAGGATACGCCGAAGGATGAATTCGGCGAATATAATTTCGAGTGCCTGGAGGCCATCGACGTAGAACAGTTCAATAAGGACATGACGGATCTTCTGGCGGGAGAGACGGTGGCCATGCCCACATTTAATTTTAAGAAGGGCAGGCGGGAGTACCGGGGCGATACGCTGACGCTTGGGGAGGAGGACATTCTGGTGGTGGAGGGGATCCACGGCCTCAATGACCGGCTTTCCTACAGCCTGGCGCCGGAGAACAAGTACCGGATCTATATCAGCGCCCTGACTCAGTTAAACGTGGATGAGCATAACCGGATTCCCAGCACCGACGGACGGCTGATCCGGCGGATTGTGCGGGACGCCAGGACCAGGGGGACGGCTGCGAAGGATACCATTGCCATGTGGCCTTCTGTCCGGAGGGGGGAGGAAGAGAATATCTTCCCTTATCAGGAATCGGCGGATGTGGTCTTTAATTCGGCGCTGATCTATGAGCTGGCGGTGCTCAAGCCTTATGCGGAGCCGCTTCTTTTCGGGATTCCAAAAGATGCTCCGGAGTATATGGAGGCCAAGCGCCTGCTTAAGTTTTTTGATTATTTCCTGACGGTGGTAAGTGACAATATCCCGAACAATTCTCTGCTCCGGGAGTTTATGGGAGGTAGCTGCTTCAATGTATGACATGGAGTTTCATCAGGGATTTGCGGCGCTTGTGGATTATGCGGAGGCGCTGGCCTCCGGGAATGTGCCCGCCTCCCTTTCCGGGCGGGATTTTTCGGCGGACGCAGATCTTCGGCGGCTTTACGGGAGCCTATCCCGGATCGGGACGCAGATGGCAGCCCTTCGGGAAGAGACGGCGAAGGCGGACCGGCATGCGGCCCTGGTGGAGAATGACAACGAGCTTTTAGTAGAGCTTCTCAGCCGGAGGAATGAATGGCTTCTGGTGGTGGACACGGACAGCAAAGAGATTCTGTACTGCAACAAGCGCCGGGGAGGAGAGGACGCGGCCTGCGAGACCTGCAAGAAACGGCTTTCCTTCCAGTCGGAGCTTCTGGAATGGAACGATGCGGAATACGGGAGCGCGGACCAGTACAACGTGTGGGAGATCGAGGGCGAGAACGAGGAGGTTTACCGCATTACTTCCTTCCCGGTGGAATGGAAGGATAAAAATTCCCACGTGCATATCGTGGTGGACATTACGGATGAAAAGAAGATGGCCCATGCGTTGACCAGCAAGGCATACCGGGATCCGGGGACCGGCATCCGGAACCGCCTGTTTTTTGAGGAATACATGGACGGCATTTTGAAGGAGCGGCGGGAGGCTACCCTGTGTTATCTGGATCTGGACGGCCTTAAGTATGTCAACGACACCTTCGGCCATCTGGAAGGGGATATTTATATCCAGACCTTTGTGGAAGTGATCCGGAGCAATTTCCGAAACGACGATACCTTTGCCAGAACCGGCGGGGACGAGTTCTGCCTGGTCCTTACGGGCCGCATCAAGGACCTTATCGACCGGAAGATGGCGGAGATCCTGGAAAGCTTTCAGGCCGTTAACAACGGGGAATACCAGTGCAGCTTCAGCTACGGCATCGTGGAGGTCGAGGGAAAGGACAACGAATGGACTCTGGACGAGATCCTTCAGAAGGCGGATGCGGCCATGTATGAGTGCAAGCGCAGGAACAAGGAGAAATATCCGGCTCTGGTCCGGTGATGGATGCGTCGGCTTTTGTCGCAATGTGGAAAAAAATGGCTGACAAACCCGCCCGGCCCATGGTATAATGAAGTACAGAGCGAGGAGGTGTAAGGATGGCCTTGACGAATCGGGATCTGGAAGCGGTATCCGGATCACTGAAGGAAGCGTTGAAGTCTGAATTACAGCCGATGAAGGCGGATATGGAAAGCCTTGGGACAGGGGTCAAAGATCTGAAGGCCGATATGGAACGGGTGCTCTCGGAAACTGCCAAAATACAGCCGATAAAAGAGAATATTCAGCTTTTGAAGGAAGAGACGGCGGGATTTAAGACGGATGTGGGAATCCTTAAGATCGATATGGTGACCTTCAAGTTTGACCTGTCGGATGCGAAGGAGGAGGTCCGGTATCTTAAGCGGAAGGTGGAACATCTGGTCGTGCCTCAGATGCTCCTTCTGGGAGACGGGCGATCCTGCGGGGAAGAACGGCAGGAGCGGGCGGAGGAACGTCTGGAGGCCCTGGAGGCGGACGTGGCCCTTCTGAAACGGAAGCTGGCTGAACAGGAAGATACAATACAGAAGCTGGCGTAAGCCGGCAGATGCGGCAGGGGAGAAGGTTCCTCTGCCGTTTTTATCGCTTTTTTCATCCCTTTCCAATGAGAACCTCTTTCCCGCGGAAGGCGAAGCCGTAGCTTCGGATACGTTCTGCCGGGATTCCTTTTGCGGTCAGAAGGGATTCGTACTGCTTTTCCTTGATC
>CATJIW010000050.1 GCA_949740745.1 uncultured Lachnospiraceae bacterium
CCATGCGGGCCTGCGCATAAAAAAAATCCGCAATGTCATTTTCAACATTGCAGATTTCTTTATTTTCCTCGGCGGAGCATGGACCGCCCTTTGCAGCCTCTTTGTAAAATAGCCGGAGCGGCTGCCTGTTAAATGATGTATTTTTCCTGCCGGTATTTATTCATCATATCTTTAAAAATCTCGCCGTTGGTGGGCGGAGTATAGGTGATGGCATTGGCGCCGGCGTCAATGGTGCGCTTAATGCTCTCTTCTGTATTCCCCCCGGTGGCGATAATAGGCACCTTCGGATAATTTTTCCGGATCTTCGCCACGATCTCCGGCGTTTTTTCCGCTCCCGACACATTGAGGATCGAAGCGCCGCTCTCCAGCCTTTTCCCGATATCCGTCTTTTCCGACACCACCGTGATCACGATGGGCACTTCCACCTTTTTCCTCAGATATTCCAGTGTCTCATTGGGCGTCGGCGCATTCACCACGACTCCGTGGGCCCCCTGAAACTCCGCATCCTCCGCCAGGCTGGTTACCCGCTTCCCCGTGGTGGTACCGCCTCCTACCCCGCAAAAAACAGGAAGGTCCGAAGACGTGATCAGCGCATGAGTAATGATCGGCTGGGGGGGGAAAGGATACACGGCCATAACAGCATTTGCGTTACAGTTCCTGATAATCGCAATATCCGTCGTAAAGACCAGCGACTTGATCAGCTTTCCAAAAATGCGGATCCCGCTCACCTCTTCGATCACCTCCGGCAAAAGCACCATATGGCTCCTGAGATGTCCCTCGATCACCGGTATGTATTTCTTCTCTCCCACAGGCAAAGTCCTCCTTATTCCCGTTAAATTCCTGTTGAACTCCTTTTTATCCCGAATCAGGCAAAATTCCATTCAATTCCAATTCATTTGTCTTTATTATCATACACTTTTTTGAGCAATATCGCAACTATTTGTTGCGGCTGCCTCCGGTAAAATACCAAGACAAAGGAGACTTCTATGAGAGATTTACAGACCTGCTCAAACAGGCCTTTCATTTTTCTTCCGTAACGATCGTCCAGTTCGTTTTTCCGGCAAGATAATCCTCCTGCTCCATGCAGGCCAGGATAGTAAAACCCCCGTTTTTTCCCCACATTTGTCCAAGGAGCAGGCTGCCACTCTTTGCAACCGGCCGAAACACCTCGTCCAGTTCCCCCTGACGGATCAGCTCACAGGTCCCATCCTCCTGATACTGGTAAGCCCAAAATCTCCTATCCGAAAAATCTTGGCTGAAGTTCGTAGCCACTTTCAAATCTTCAGACCAAAACATATGCACGCCGTTTTCCGGAAATTCTTTTTGCTCTCCCGTTTCCAAATTCCATTCTATGAGTCTGTTCCCTCCCGGTTCTGCCAGGCGGCACAGCAGGAAATTATCCGCCGCCTGAACACTGGACAGGAACGTATCCCCGAAAGGCTTCTTCACCTCTCCTGTTTCCAAATTCATCTGCTTTAAGACACTAATCTTCCCTTCCCATTCCGAGTAAAACAGATTTTCCCCATACTTCCCGCATAACTCATAAGCCGGCCCGTTTTCCGTCTCTTTTTCCGGACACAAAGCTTCCCATTCTCCGGTATCCAGGTGATAACCGTAGATCCCGCTGGTATTGCCTGCCACCTCTCCTGCATCTTCATCAAATTCCACATCCCATGTGGCCAATACACACATCTGGTCATAAAACAAGATGACACCGGTCCCATTTGAACAAGGAAAGGAACCAAGGATCTTATCATTCCCCCCGTCCAAATCGCAGGAGTGAAAGCCCCCCTCCTCTTCCTGCCATTCTGCAACATGGTAATACCACTTATCCCCAATCCTCCCGATATAATCCGCATATCCCTTCAGATAAACTGCCTGACACTCTATGGAATCATGCAGACAATTTGATTTTGCACATAGTGGTATATAGGTTCCCGTCTTGTAATCAAAGTATCCCGTCACTGACCCGGGATTTGGATTCTGATAAACCACGCCATCTTCTGTAAAGCACAGATTACCATCATAGACTGACATCTGACCGGACGTTTCTTTCTTTCTCGAACCACCGCAGCCGGCACAAAGCAACAGCAGGACAAAAAACAAAATGCAGTCTTTTCTCTGAAGCAACTCTCCACTCCCCCTTATCCGTCAGATTTTAACTGGTCATTCAATTCAGAAAGTACCTTTTCGATCCCCGCCGCCTCGGCATCCCTCCGGATATCTTCCAGTACCGTTTCAATATCCTTAATCCCCATGAAATAATCTCTGTACTTTTCAAAATACAGGAAATCCAATTGACAAATCTCTTGGTCAATCCTACTAATGTCAAAAGAAATTTTTCCTCTGACGGCAAGAGGTACCGTCTCTGCCAACTGCCACAGTTCCTTTTTTTTCGACACGGAATCCATAATCCCCGGCATGGTCAGGAATGGATTTCCCAAGTCACTTGTCATACTATATTCGCTCCCCCAGTCGCCGCCCCGCCCGATCGCCCGACCGTCCTTCACCTGATAATCGACGCCCTCCTTCCCATATACCAACGCATTGGAAAGTTCCTCGTCTGAATAGATGGCCGCCAACACCTCAAGGATACCCTCCGGATCGGAGCCGTCCTTCTTCACACCGGTCTTGCATCCTCTCCGGTAGAATGCTATACTAAATTCCGGCAGTTCCACCACCTGAAGCTTTATGTCCGCCGGAATATTGGAAGTCCTTCTGCAAAAGTTCTCTGCCGCTTCGGGACTGTAAGCATACGTTCCCGTGACCAAAAACTCCCCTTTTTCCATTGCTTCCCAGTCGGTCTCGGAAAAAAAACCTTTCTGCCCCCAGTCTCCCAGCCGCCTAAAATGCTCCAAAAATTCTTCTTTATAAAGAATGTTTTCCGCCACCGGCCGCTCCCCGCCTGTATCAATACAAATCAGAAGACAAGGAGCGAATTCAAAGGTTCCCCCCAAACCAGTCGGCCACTGAGCAGTCACCACAAACGGATCCTCATCCTCTCCACGCATTTCCCCGTTATGCACAGCCTGAAAGCTTTCTCCCAGCTCTGCAACAGTCACCTGTGAGAGATCCAGCCCGTACTTGTCTGCATATTCCCTGTTAAAAACCGCATAATAATTAAGCTCCATGTTCGGCGTCGGAATTCCGTAAATCTCCCCCTTATAATCCATCACCTTCCATACGACAGACGGATACGCTTCCTTCAGTTTTTCCCCCGCCCCGTCCTCTTCCAGAAAATCAGTGATTGGCAGAAGGATCCCTTCGTCTGCCATCATCGTATACAGGTCATAACACCCTAACGGATACGGACAGGTGATGATATCATAGGTTCCCGTTTTCACTTCATTTAAATGAGAATCAACACAGGCCTTATAATCGCCTTCAAAGTTTGTCTTTATATTGACAAATTCTATTTCATAAGGCAGACCTTTTTTCTCCAGCATCTCGTTCAGGCTTCTCTGATACATCCCCATCTCATCGTAATGGTCAAACACTACCCATTTTAATTTCTTCGTTTCCTTTTTAGACACACCGGCGCAGCCGGTCAATACCAAGCTGAATAACAAACATATTATAGTAAACTTTTTCATAATTTTTACCATTCCTTTCGCTTCGCTCAAGGCACAAACAAGTGGAACTTTGTAATCCGGCCTCCTAACATTGGTAATAAACCATGTTTATTCAGTCGCAGGATAACAGCCAATGTTTTTATTCTTTTTTTAAGTGCTGATACTTATGATGATATTAAAAATTCCATCGGCTGCGGATTTGACGTCCTCAAAAATGTTATCATCTGGAAAATATTGAGTTTTCGAATTCGTATGCACCATGCTCGTCATGACAGAATTAAGCTCCACTTTTGCTCTTGGTGTGGTCTTTCTCCTGCCGGCAATGAAACCCGCCGGAAAAGAAAACGCCTGTCCGAATCGTTAAAGCAGTCGCTTATCTGAAACCGATGATAATATTCATTTATCACATAGTCTCAGAAAAGAAACTACCCTGCCGATTACGAGGAATTAATGGATCCTCAGAATCTTTTTTGAATTATCAAAACAAGGGGGATGGGCCCCCCATCCCCCGGCCAAAAACATTCCCAAACATTTAAAAAACTTAACAAGGTATATATAACTCTACCTCAATGTCTGTTGGCCTGATGCCATGCACGCTCTCTGCCGCTTTAAGCGTTCCGTTAATCGTTTTTATCGCAACGGAATATCTGGGAGCATAGTCAGATACATAATCGCTCCAACGAACTCCGCCATCCGCCGAAGTATAGCGTACCCTCATCTTATCATAGGTGTACATAGGCGGCTCCATAGCCTGATCTCTGAGTGATGTCATGGCCTCCACTTTCGTCGATGACTTCTTTGTGAGATGTCCAGTAACCCGATTTCTTATAACAGTCTGCGCAAATGCTGTTACGCTGGTTGTCATCAGCAGCATCACCGCCATCAATGCTGCCATAACTCTTCTCTTTATACTCAAAGCTTGATCCATGCGCCCCTCTCTTTTTCAACAATTCTTCCCCTCTTTACATTAAATGCTGTATTCTTTGTAATTTATGATATCACATTCGCACTTTAATGTTAATCATTTTTTAGTTTTTTGTATCTTTTCCGTCAAATACAGAAAATATATTTGTATATCAATTAAAATAAATTTTTTCTTATTTTTTTGATATTTTGCATTGTTTTGAATTGTAATTCTGAGTTACTGCCGGTAATCATAATCAATGCCACAGGAACTTTCACCCATTCTTAATGGCCGTCTCCATTTTCCGTCCGGAATCCGAAACTGTTTTTGCAAGATAATATACTTGATTTTCAGAAAATCCACGCAATCACAAGATCATTAAATATACCTATAGCACATCAATGATAACAAAACCTGGCACCTCCATAAATTCTGGCAGTATTTCCGGGAAAAGCCCTTTGCGCCGTGGAAGCAAGACCAGAGAAGGCAGGAGGGATTCTTTCCCGAGTGACTTCTGCGGTTCTGGGCTTGCCGGAGCGCCTGGCGCAGCAGGCTTTGGACGGACATACTGCCAGAATTTTCAAACTAAAAATCCCATGCCTCCACGTTTGTGAAAGCACGGGATCTTTCTTTCCGGCCTACAGGGATATCGTCTCGAAAATATGGAACACATCCAGGGCGCCATAGCCGGAGCCCCGGTTGGGATAGGAAGCAGTGCGGCTCCGGATGGCGCCCCGGATCATCAGGCTTTTGATGTCCTTGGTCCGCATCCCTCTGTAATTTCCCTGCAGGACACCCCACTCCAGCAGAAGGGCCGCTGCGCCGGCTCCGTGGGCGGCGGCTATGCTGGTTCCGCTTTTCGTGCCGAACCGCCCTCCCGGCAGGGCGCCGTAAATATCCACACCCGGCGCCACCAGGTCCGGCTTGATCCGGTCGGTCCTTGTATAGCCTCTCCCGGAATGGATATATAAGCTGTTCTGCCTGTGATTGTCCGCCCCGAAGGTAATGGGGCCTTCCGCAGAGGAAGGATCGGTCAGGGTTGTGTCGGGATTGGGCCGGAGAAAAGACGTGTCCTCCTGCACGAAGCCCTCCATGGGCAGCCAGATATGGAACCGCCCGTCCGTGTACTGTTCATTGTAAACCACCAGCGTCCAGATGCCGGGCGTCGGATCCGCCATCCGCATCCGCACCACCGTGCTTCCCGACTCCTGTTCGATCAGCTGGTAATCCACATAAATCACCGTCTTTTCCATGGTAAACTGGAACACGCTGTTTAAATTCAGCCGGGGGACCACCCGTGCGGTGCTCTCTCCCGTGGGCGAAAGAATCTGCACGCTGTAAACCTCCGGGGCCTCGGCCCAGAGCTCCATGGTAATGCCGTTTTCATTTGGCGGAATGCGGATCTCCACATATTCGCTCCCGCCCTCGGCGCCGATTCTGCCGAAATAATGATGCGCCCGGTTGGATTCATTTCCGGCCGCAATCACCACTGCGTTCCCCAGCCGCTTCGCTGCTGCATTCAGCATGCATCCCAGAGGGGCGTTTCCCGCATGGTCGCCCCAGTTGGTTCCCACGCCGATCAAAATCACGAGAGGCATGGAAAGCCGCTTTGCCAGCTCCGTCAGATAGCGGACTCCCATCATCAGGTCTGTTTCCTGGTAGGCGGAGGCTTCCTCCCTGATCAGGTAATAGTCTCTCAGATATTTCTTGGCCGGTTTTAATTTTACCATGGCGATGGAGGCTTCCGGGGCCGCTCCCGTGAACTCCTCCTCCGGCAGGTCGCTCCCGGCCGCTACGGAAGCGAGAAACGTGCCGTGGCCGTCCTCGTCCACCGAAGGAACCAGAGAAAGCCCCTCTGCCGATCCAATGGCCGCATCGATCTCGTCCTTCGTATATTCACTGCCGTATTGGAAGCCCTCCGGCAGCCTTCCCGTCTGTACGGTCTGGTCCCAGATGCGCAGGATCCTCGTCCTCCCGGCGGAGTCCATAAACACCTGGTTTTCATAATCGATCCCCGTGTCGATCAGGCCGATCAGCACCCCTGCGCCTCTGAGGCTCAGCACCGGCTGGTTCCTGGCCCGGAGAATCCCCGACGCCTCCATACTGGTGACGTCCGTCAGGCCATAAAGCCTGGGAACCGCCGCATAATTATAAAACTGGACAGACAGGGGCGGGAGCAGTTCTTTGCTTACATGGATGACCGACGTCGTATCCGACGCTTTCTCCACGCAAAAAAGCCGGGGCAGATCCGTATCTGTCTCATACAGATCGGACGGAAAGATAAAATCCTCATAATCCTCCGACAGGATCCTCTCCCGGCATTCTTCCGTTTCCTCAGAAAGCGGCATCTTTGGCAGCGCCGCCTGCGACAGCGTCTCTTCTGCCGCCCTGCTTGTTTTTCGGTTTTTCATAGATTCAGGCTTTCAAGGTTTATCATATCAGTTTATGCCTGAACACCCAGTCTCATAACTCCCCGCATGTCGATCAGGGGGCCGCCCGTCTTTTCAATATAGGCCTTCGTAATGGTCACCCGTCCGATGTTGTCGTCCTTCGGGATTTCGTACATGATGTCCAGCATATATTCCTCCAGAATCGCCCGAAGGGCCCTGGCTCCCGTATGCCGCTCCATGGCTTTCTCGGCAATGGACTCCAGTGCGTCATCCTCAAATACAAGCTGGACCTCGTCCATCTGCAGCAGCTTTTCATACTGCCGGAGAATGGCGTTCTTCGGCTCCTTTAAGATCCGGACCATGAAATCCCTGGTCAGCGCCTCCAGCGACACAAGGATCGGAAGCCGCCCCAAAAACTCCGGAATCATGCCGAATTTTTTTAAATCCCCGGTCTCTGCCCTGCACAGGAGATTTTCGTCTCCGTCATATTTATCCTTAAGCTCTGCCCGGAAGCCGATGGACGACTCCTTGTTCAGCCGCTCCTTGATGATCTCTTCCAGCTCCGGAAAGGCTCCGCCGCAGATAAAGAGGATGTTGTTGGTATTTACCGTGGTCATGGGCACCATGGCATTCTTGCTGTTGGAGCCCACCGGCACCTCCACCTCGCTGCCCTCCAGCATTTTAAGAAGCTCCTGCTGCACCGATTCCCCGCTCACATCCCTGGTGTTGGTATTCCGCTTTTTGGCGATCTTGTCAATCTCGTCAATATAGATAATGCCCTGCTCCGCCTTTTCCACGTCATTCCCGGAAGCCTGGAGAAGCTTGGACACTACGCTCTCGATATCGTCCCCGATATATCCCGCCTCCGTCAGGGAAGTGGCGTCGGCTATGGCCAGGGGCACGTTCAGCAGTTTGGCCAGCGTCTTGACCAGATAGGTCTTTCCGCTTCCGGTAGGTCCCAAAAGCAGCATGTTGGACTTCTCGATCTCTACGCCGTCCCCGGTATCGGCTGCAACCCGCTTATAATGATTGTAAACAGCCACGGATATGGCCTTCTTCGCCTGATCCTGTCCCACCACGTATTCGTCCAGCATGCGTTTGATCTCATGAGGAGCAGGAATGGCCCGTCTGTCAAAAGGTGCCTTCTCTTTCTTTTCTGTCTTTTTCTTTTTCAGCTTCTGTTTTTTCGGGATCTCCCGTCCCACTCCCGGCAGATCTGCCAGATTGATGAAGCTCACTCCCGGTATGCCGGAAAGAGCCGAAAGATCGACAGAACCGGTCTGGCCGTTTTCAGGCCGATTGAGTCCCGGAATAGAACCGTTCTGATCAAAGCTGTCAAAAGCCTTCTGCATACACTCCTGACAGATGCTTAAATTCCCCGGCATGGTGATCATCTTTCCCGTCCGGCTCTCCGGCCTCCGGCATACGAAACAGACCTTCTCGTATTCTTCCTCTGCCCGTTCCTCCTGGGAATCCGCCTTCGCATCTGCTTTTTCTTTCGTCTCATCGTAATTGTCTGTCATGAAATCCTCCCTTTCCTGCACTCTGGTTTCATTATATATGAGATAGACAGGCAGGACAAGTGAACTTTTTATAAACCAAGACCTGCGGCACCGTGTTGAGATGCCGCAGGCTGTATTCGCTTTATTGTCACCGCAGATCAATCCTGATCCGGAATCGTCCGTTCTTCCTGTCCCTGATACTCCTTCTGATATCCCAGGGTGACGGAAATTTTCTTCTCCACATATTCATTGCCTTCCAGCCGCTGCACGGTCAGCTCGACCCTGGTGCCTCCCGCATAATAAGAAAGCATGGTTTTTAATTCATTCATGGAAGACACTCTGCTTCCCTCAATTGCCGTGATAATGTCCCGTTCCATAAGCTCAGAGGATGCCGCCGGCCCATTCTCGACAAGGCTGTAGACGTAAACGCCCTCCGGCATATTGTACTGCCTTGCATTGTTTCCGTTCATGTCCACGCCGTTGATTCCCAGCCAGGAAGCCTCGTCCTCCGACACGCTCTGCCTGGTCTGCTTTGTCATCAGGCTGTATATAATCTCTTCCGCCTCCGACACGGGAATCGCAAAGCCCATGCCTTCTACGTCTTCGCTGGAGTACTTGGCCGAATTGATCCCGATCAGCTCTCCCTTCATATTTAAAAGGGCGCCTCCGCTGTTTCCGGGATTGATGGCCGCATCCGTCTGGAGCAGAGTGAGGGTCCGGTTCTCAATGGTCACCTCCCGGCTCAGGGCGCTGACATGACCATAAGTCAGAGACTGGCCGTAGCCCAGAGCGTTTCCGATGGCGATCACCTCGTCGCCTACCCGCAGGGCATTGGAATCTCCAAGGGTCGCAATCTTGATTGCCCCAAGAGTGTCCGCATTCATGGAATCCAGAGGAACGGCGATCACCGCCAGATCATTGTCCTCCGCAGTCCCCTTCACCTGGGCCTCCGCCGTATTTCCGTCGGTAAAGGTCACGGTCAGGGAATCCGCCCCGTCGATCACATGATAATTGGTCAGTACCAGAAGCTCCGTCTCATTCTGTCCTACGATGATGCCGGAACCGCTTCCGCTCATCTCCCGGTTTCCGTATCCTCCATACCCATAGAAGAAAGAATCCCAGCTGTTATTCTCGTACATCTTGGTATTGGTAATGGCCACAATGGAGGGCATCGCATTCTCCGCCACGTCTGCAACCGCACTGCCGGAGGAAGCGCCTCCTCCTGTGCTGACGGGAGTCGTCTCCGACTGCTCCACCTTTGCCACCTTCGTCTCTTCCGACCGCTCCGCTGCGTCCACGGCGTCCTGAAGCTTTTTCTCATAGCCGCTCACCTTCATCACTCCGATAAAGGCGCCTGCTCCTGCGCCTCCGAAGAGTGCGCCGCAAAGGAGGAAGACCCCCAGCTTTTTAAAGAATCCGCCGTTCTTTTTTTTCTTTTTTTCCGGCTTCTTTATGCTGTTCGGCTCAATGGGCTCTGTGGGGATATAGGTATACACAGAGGACGAAGAACCGGTCTCCTGCTGGTATCCGCCCTGGATATTGTCGTTTCCGTAATAATCGTTCATATTCCTGTCCTTTCTCTCTGGCATCTTTTTTAGAGGTTTTCGTCTTTGATGCTATCAGGATACCAGCCAAATGTGACTAAACTGTGTTATAACCGTGAAAAAATGTTGATTTTCAGGCAGTCCCACATGCCAAAACGGAGGGCCCGTCCCAGGTTCCCTCCGTTTACATTTAATTTGCCGTCTCTGCTTCCCCGGCAGATGTCGTTTCCCCGGCGGCTTCCGTCGTCTCTCCCGCCGCACTTTCCGTTTCCCCGGCGGCTTCCGTCCCGTCTCCCGCCGTCTCTGCCTCGCCGGTCTCTTCCGTCAAAATGCCGGCCATGTCCTGAACCACCAGAGAGCTGCTGGAATAGTCCGGCTTTGCGTTCTGGATTTTGATGTACTGGTTGCGGATGGTGAAACCGATTCCCGTCCCCACTCCGGCAGCCACCAGGATCACGACCGCAATCACCAGCGCCTTCATGCGCTTTCTCTGCTTCCGCTCCTTCTCTACCAGCTCTTTCCGTCTCGCCTTCTGCTCTTTATACTGATCTACCTTTCGCTGACTCATATCGATAAATTCCTTTCCCTGCGAATTCTGGTCAAATGACTCGTCCGTTTTGACCGATCCTCCGCTATCATAGCATAATTCATTTTATTATTCAAGAGGATGGCCTTATTTTCCGGTCACCGGCCGGCCGCTTTGTAAAGCCCGGCATAGATCCCTTCCTTCTTAAGAAGCTCCTCATGAGTCCCCTGCTCGGCAATGCCGTCGTCAGTCATGACCAGGATCTTCTCCGCATTGCGGATGGTGGAAAGCCTGTGGGCAATGACAAAGGTGGTCCGCCCCTTCGCCAGCCTTTCCAGCGCCTCCTGCACCAGACGCTCGCTCTCGTTGTCGAGGGCGCTGGTTGCCTCATCAAATATCAGCACCGGAGGATTTTTTAAGAATACTCTCGCCAGAGAAAGTCTCTGCTTCTGGCCGCCGGACAGCTTCACGCCCCGCTGGCCGATGTCCGTATGGTAGCCGTCCGGAAGCCCCAGAATAAAGTCGTGGGCCCCGGCCGCCTTCGCCGCTGCCGCCACCTCCTCCTCGGAAGCATCTTTTTTTCCGTAGCGGATGTTCTCGTACACGGTTCCGGCAAAAAGATAGACGTCCTGCTGGACAATGCCGATATTCTCCCGCAGGCTTTTCAGAGTGATCCTCCGGATATCGGTCCCGTCCAGGGTAATCCTCCCTCCTCTCACCTCATAAAACCTGGGAATCAGACTGCACAGCGTGGATTTCCCCACGCCGGAAGGACCCACCAGGGCAATGTATTCTCCGGGCTTCACCTCCATGTCCAGATGGTGGAGCACGTCTCCCCCGGAGGACGCATAACCAAAGTCCACCTGTTCAAACCGGATCTCCCCCCGTACTGCCCCAAGCTCCTCTGCATCAGGGGCGTCCTCGATATCCGGCTGGATTTCCAGGATTTCCCGAAACCGCCCGTAGCCGGACATGCCGTTTTGAAACTGCTCCGTAAAGCTCACCAGACGCTTGACGGGATCGGTGAAATTTCCGGCCATCAAAAGGAAAGCCACCAGGTCCGCCGGCTTTAACTCCCCTTCGGACAGCAGAAGCGCTCCCACGGAGATCACCACCACGGTCATCAGAGTCGCAAAGGCCCCCAGTCCCGCATTGTAAGCCCCCATGTACCGGTAGCTGTTCTGCTTGCTCTCCAGAAACCTCTGATTTCCCTGATCGAACTTGTCCATCTCCGCATCTTCATTGCCGAAGGACTTTACCACCCGGATCCCCGACAGGCTGTCCTCGATCTGGGCATTCACGTCTGCGATCCGTTCCCGGTTCCGCCTGAAGGCCCGCTTCATCTTCTTATTGAGGAAGACAGCATAGAACAGCATAAAGGGAAGGAGGGCCGCCGCCGAAAGGGCCAGCCTCACGTTGATAAACAGGAGGATCACCAGAGAGCCGGCCATACGGATCAGGGAAATGATCAGGTCCTCCGGCCCGTGGTGCCACAATTCACTGACATCAAAAAGGTCGCCTGTCACACGGGACATAAGCTGTCCGATTTTCTGCTCGTCGTAGAAGGCAAAGGACAGCTTCTGGTAATGGGCAAAGAGCTCGTGGCGCATGTCCCTCTCCATCTTCGCCCCCATCATATGGCCGAAATAGCCGATATAGTAGTTGCAGCCAAATTCCAGGGCCACCAGCCCTGCCATCAAAAGAGCCAGCCTCAGAATCGTTTCTGCCGCCTCTTTCGCCTCGTAATAAACCACTGTCCCCGTAATATGACGGATAATCAGCGGGATCACCAGAGTTACCGCCGCACCGAGACAGGCAAAAAACATGTCGCTTAAGAACAGGCCCAGATAGGGCTTATAATAGGAAAAAATGCTTTTTTTCTCAGTTTTCATCAATGATCATTTTTGCGGAGCCGTAAATGCCGGCGTCATTTCCAAGAGTCGCCAGTGCAAGCTTCGCCTTCTCCTTCGTCAGCACGATCAGCGGGTCATAATGCTTTTTCAGAAGATCCAGAAGATACTGCCCGGCCCTGGACACGCCGCCGCCGATGACAAATACCTGCGGATCCACAACCTGGGACACGTAGGCCAGCGCCCGGCCCAGGTACATCATACAATAATCAGCCGCCTCTTCCGCCAGCACATCTCCCGCCTTCGCCGCATCAAACACGTCCTTCGCCGTTACGTCGGAAATGTCCCTCAGCACGCTGGCCCGGTCAGATTCCCGCAGAAAGCGCCTTGCGATCCGGGCCACTCCCGTCGCCGAAGCGATCTGCTCCAGGCATCCCCTGTTTCCGCAGTTACAGGCCTCCGGCTCCGGCCAGTCCCAGTCCATGACCATGTGGCCGATTTCACCGCCCATGCCCTTGCTCCCCGCCACGATACGGCCGTCCAGGATCACGCCGCCGCCCACGCCGGTGCCCAGGGTCACCGCTACCACGTCCCGGTAGCCCTTGCCGCCTCCCTGCCACATCTCGCCGAGAGCCGCCACATTGGCGTCATTTCCGCCCTTCACCGGGATCCCGCCCAAAAGCTCTGAAAGCTCCTTCACCGGATTCCAGTCATGAATCCCAATGTTGACAATCACCTCCACGTACCCGTCCGGGCGGATGGGCCCCGGCACGCCGATCCCGGCTCCGGCAAGCTCCGAGAAGGCTATGCCCGCCTCCTCCATGTTTTTCTTAATTGATTCTGCAATGTCCGGGCACACGTGCCGCCCGGCCTCTTCCTTTCTGGTCGGGATCTCCCATTTCCGAAGCAGGGAACCGTCCTCTTTAAACAGCCCCAGCTTCGCCGTCGTTCCTCCCAAATCCACGCCTGCATAGATCCTGCTCATACTCTCATCCTCCGTCTCCATCCGGCCTTTTCGCATTCCGGCCCTTTTCCTTCTATTTTACCCGATACGAAAAAATTTGCAAAGAAGATATTTCTCCCTGTTTAAATTTAATTATGTATTTATTTTAAAATCCGAGAAAGAAGTATGTCAAAAACCGCTTTCATAGAAGCTTCTTCCAGCAAAAAAACAACCATCATAGCTCCGACACCTCTTCCAGCAAAAGCCCCTGCCGCCACAGCTATCCCAACAAATCTCCTGCCTCATAGAGATCCCGGATCACTTCACAGTCCGAGGCCTTGTAAATCTTTGTATAGCCATCCTTTTTAACCAGACAGTATAATTCCTCCAGGCGTACCGCATTGAGAAAATCCGGCGAATGAGTGGAAATAAAAACCTGCCCGCCCTCCTCTGAATACATCCGAAACTCTTCCGCCAATTCGGACAAAAGCTGTGGATACAGCTGATTTTCCGGCTCTTCCACGCAAAGCAGGGCATGCTTCTCCGGATCCTTCAGGAGCATCAAATAAGTAAACATTTGTCCCATCAGATACAAACCGTAATACGAACGGATCTTTAAAATTCCCGTCCTGAAAACGAAGAATAATCCGTCCGTCTTCTGTTTCCTGTGCTTCTACCCTGGAAACACCGGGAACCCGCCTTGCCAGCGCCGCCCTGATATTTGTCTGCAGCGCATCATGCAGAAACCCAAACACATCAAAAAACGTTGTCTTTCCCGCCCCGTTCATACCAAGGAACACTGCCATATTGGAAATATCTTCTACGGCGACATCCTGAAACACTCTGTAATATTATTTTCCTTCCGCAATTTCTTTATTCTGCTAAATAAGCTTCCGGTCAGCGCCAGGACCATACTATATCTGTATACACTTCCCGCAGAAAAGCCGTTCTGTTTCTCCTCTTGTTTCAAGCTTTCCAACTTCGCAGCCTACCTTCATTGTAGACGACTTGCCAATAAAAGTAAATAGACGAAGTCCCGTTCAGCCGCAGAATATATCAGGGCAGATTTTCATCCCGCTCCCCCAGGCGGCCGCTCCAGAGGTAGCGGTTCGTTTCTTTTATAACCACCTTCTGCAAAAGCAGGAGGCAGATCAGGTTCGGAAGGGCCATCAGGCCGTTCAGCAAATCGGAAAGGGCCCACACGACTCCCATGGAGGTCACGGCTCCGGCAAAGGCCGCCGCCAGATAAAGCAGACGGTAATATTTCAGAACGCCCTCTCCGAACAGGTAAGAGACGGCCTGCTCCCCGTAAAAGCTCCAGCCCAGGATGGTGGCAAATGCGAAAATTACCAGGGACACGGCAAAGATCACATGCCCAAAACCATTCATCAGGCCAAAGGCTGTCTCTGCCAGGTCCCCGCCGGAAATCCCGGCAAAAGCCTCCGGCTGATGGAGCATGGAAGAGACAATGACAATTCCCGTCACGGCACAGAACACCACCGTGTCCCAGAAAGTACCCGTCATGGCAACCAGGGCCTGGCGCACGGAATTTCTCGCCCTGGCTCCCGCCGCCGCCATGGGCGCCGTCCCAAGGCCCGACTCGTCAGAAAAAAGGCCTCTGGCGATTCCCTGTCTGGCCGCCTGCAGGACCGTGCTTCCCACAAAGCCTCCCGCCGCCGCTCTGGGAGTAAATGCCGCCGTCACGATCAGTCGGACGGCAGGCAGCACATAAGCCCGGTTTATATACAGAAGGGCAATGCACCCGCCCAGATAAAAGACGGCCATAAAAGGGATCAGCTTCTCACAGACCCCCGCAATTTTTTTGGCCCCTCCCAAAATTACCACCGACGCCAGCACACAGATCACGGCGCCCGTGAGGGCCGGCCTCACCTGAAAAGCTGTTTCCATAACGCTGCTGATTGCATTGGCCTGAACGCTGCACCCGGTTCCAAAAGCGGCAAAAGCCGCAAATACCGCAAAAATGACGGCAAGGGGCTTCGAATGAAGGGCCGTCTCCATGACATACATGGGTCCTCCCAGATAGCCTCCGATCCTGGCCCGTCTCCGGTATTTGACCGCCAGCAAAGATTCCCCGTATTTGGTCGCCATGCCGAAGACTCCCGTCAGCCAGCACCAAAATACGGCCCCCGGTCCTCCCAGAGCCACCGCCATGGAAACGCCGATGAAGTTCCCTGTGCCGAGAGTCGCCGCCAGGGCCGTGGCCAGGGCCGCAAAGGGGCTCATGCCGCCCTCTGCTCCCTCCTCTTCCGTCACCGAAAGCCGCAGGGCCTTTAAAATTTTCCGCTGAGGCCCCCGAAGCCGCAGAGTGAAGAGCAGGTGGACTCCCATGAGAAGCGCCATCATCGGCAGGCCCCATACGATACCGTTTAAATTGTCCAGGAAAGATTTTAATCCGTTCATGCAACAATATATGCGGGGATGTCCGGCAATATACGCCGGTGAGTCGGCGTACACGCCGTCCGGGGTCCCGCCGTCCCGGCAAGACACGTCGGATTCTGCAATGACGCTCCGCCGCCTGTCAGCCGGAATGTCTCCTCTAATGAAGCGGGAGAAGCCATTCCGGCAGCTATGCTCACGTCATTTGCAGAATCCTTCCTATCGTCTTCACCGGGAAG
>CATJIW010000051.1 GCA_949740745.1 uncultured Lachnospiraceae bacterium
CCTGGCCGCCTTACAGAGAAAGGGCTGCGGGATGAAACTGTTGTTTGTATCTTTGGGCTGTGATAAAAATCTGGTGGATTCGGAGGAAATGCTGGGACTCCTTTCGGAGGCCGGTTATGAATTTACGAATGACGAGACAGAGGCAGAGGTGATCGTTGTGAACACCTGCTGCTTTATCGGCGATGCCAAGGAAGAGAGCATAGGCGCCCTTTTGGAAATGGCGAAGCAGAAGGAAACGGGGCGCTGTCAGGTGCTGATTGCCGCCGGATGTCTGGCGCAGCGGTACCGGGAAGAGTTCCTTTCGGAGATTCCGGAGGTGGACGGAATCCTGGGGACGGCTTCCTGCGGCAGGATCGTATCGGTCGTGGAGGAAACCCTGAAGGGAAAGAAGGAGGCTGTCTTTGAGGACGTTTGCCGTCCGGGAGGAAAAGCCGGAAGGCGGGTGGTCACCACGGGCGGCCATTATGCCTATTTAAAGATTGCAGAGGGCTGTGACAAGCACTGCACCTACTGCGTGATTCCGGGCGTCCGTGGCGCTTACCGGAGCGTTCCCATGGAGGAGCTCCTGAAGGAAGCAAAGGAGCTGGCGGAAAAGGGGGTCCGGGAGCTGATCCTGGTGGCCCAGGAGACGACTCTTTACGGAACGGACCTCTACGGAGAAAAGCGGCTGCCGGCACTGCTTAAGGGCCTGGCCGGGATCCCGGGCATTCATTGGCTCCGGCTTCTTTACTGTTATCCGGAGGAGATTACGGACGAGCTGATCGAGACCATAAAAACCGAAAAAAAAGTCTGTCATTACATGGACATTCCCATTCAGCATGCCAGCGACCGGATCCTGAAGCGGATGGGCCGGCGGACAGGCCGGGAGGAGATCACGGCCAGGCTAGAAAAGCTTAAGAAGGAGATTCCGGACATGGCCATCCGCACCACCATGATCACCGGCTTTCCCGGAGAGACGGAGGAGGACGTGGAGGAGCTTCTGGACTTCGTGGACGAGATGGAATTTGAGCGGCTGGGGGTTTTCCCGTATTCTCAGGAGGAGGATACGCCGGCGGCGGCCATGGAGGGCCAGATCCCGGAGGAGGAGAAGCTTGCCAGACGGGACGCCGTCATGGAGCTTCAGCAGGAGATCTCCC